>CAZMMY010000371.1:0-2506 GCA_964567495.1 uncultured bacterium | reverse complement strand
AAGTCACGCATGCCGATGTTTTGATTCATGTCCTGGACGCCGCCAGCGCCAAAGCGGGGGACATGAAGACCGCGGTCGAAAAAGTGCTGAACGAGATCAAGGCTGCCGACAAGCCGGTGCTTCTTGCGCTCAATAAAGCCGACCTTTTGACCGACGCTCAGAAAGAAATGGTCCAGGCCGCCTGGCCCGAAGGCATCCTGATTTCCGCGCGCGATAAAAACGGCCTGCAGAGCCTTCTTACCAGACTCGAAGCCTGGGTGTAGGAGCCTGCGGCGCTTTTTGCCCTCGGCGGGCGGCCTTTTATCCCTGCCGCGAACGACGAGCTCCCAGTTTCGGGAAAGACCAGGGCTCATTCACTCCGGGAACTCTCGCTGCTCCCGCTGATGCGGGCCAGCGTTTCCCGGATTGCCTTCGCCCGGTTTTCCACGAAGCCTCCGCACATTTCGCTCACGGCAGGGACGTAATTAATTTTTTTTAAAACTAAGGCGCTATATTTGCGAGTGAAGGTTGCACGATGTAGTGCCAGCCTTTATAATGCCGCCATGCCCAGAGATTTAAAGGTCTACGCCGCACAGGTCCTTTCGATGATTTACGAGCACAACGACCACGAGCGGGTCCACGAGCTCCTTAAGGCGCGGGACCGCAAGTTTCTCGCCATTTCCTCTGATACATTCGGCCTGGAATACCTGGCCGCCCGGCTGGCCCTGGCCTGCAAGGTCTGGGAACGCTGCTGCGACGAGAACCGGGTCGAGGATGAAGAGTCCCGCAAGGCGCTTCTCCGGGCCATTATGAAGACTTTCGAGTCTTCACGGTTTTTGAGCATCGCCACCGTTTTCAGCAATTATCTCCACGCGCCCGACGTGCCGGAGGGCGAAAACCCTTCGCTTTCGGTCTGCGAGACGCTGTTCAAGCGCATGGCCGCCAACCCCGTGGCCCGCAAGATTTCTGGCGC
The DNA here is from genome assembly GCA_964567495.1 of uncultured bacterium. Taxonomy (GTDB): domain Bacteria; phylum Omnitrophota; class Omnitrophia; order Omnitrophales; family Aquincolibacteriaceae; genus CAYLPP01. The sequence goes on along the minus strand of CAZMMY010000371.1, from coordinate 1,554 downwards.
GGCCGTGGCCGACGCGTTCCAGATGCTGATGGCGATTTCGGAGAGCTTCCGCACTTCTTTTGAAAACGATTTTTTCGAATTTCTGCACGCATGAGTGTCATCCTGAGCGCGGCGGGGCATCTGCTTTTCGTAAAAAAGATTCTTCGCCGTTTTACTCCTCAGAATGACATATAAAACAGAGGAGACCGCTATGGAAAGAAAAGCCGTTCAGTCCAAAGACCTTGCGATCGTGGGTTATGACCCCAGAAAAGCCGAGCTCGAAATCACATTCCGGGGCGGCGGCGTTTATCGTTACGAGCAGGTCCCGAGCGAAGTCTACCAGGGCCTGATGTCCGCGCCTTCCCACGGCACCTTCTTCAATCAGAAGATCAAAGACGCTTTTACGGCCACCAAAGTCCGGTAGTTATACCAGGTGTCATTCTGCGGAGGGCCGCAGGCCGGACGAAGAATCTAAGTTTTAAAACCCAGATACTTCGTTTTGCTCAGGATGACACCTGGGTCGAATTGGCGTAAAATCGGGGCGTGCCAAACCTCGCAAGTCTCTTAAAAGAAATCCGCGCCTGTAAAGCCTGTGAAAAGCACCTGCCCCTGGGCCCCCGGCCGGTCCTCATTGCCGACACCCGTTCCGTCATCCGCATTATCAGCCAGGCCCCCGGCACCAAAGTCCACGCGAGCGGCATTCCCTTCGACGACAAAAGCGGCGACCGCCTGCGCGTATGGCTCGGTCTCGACAAAAAAACTTTTTACGATCCTTCGAAGATTTCGATTACGCCCATGGGCTTTTGTTATCCGGGCAGGGGAAAGTCAGGCGATAACCCGCCGCGGAAGGAATGCGGCGAACTCTGGCATAAGCCCCTCAGCGAACAGCTGCCGGGCATCAAACTGACTCTTCTTGTGGGGAGCTACGCCCAGAAGTTCTATCTCGGCAAGCGGATGAAGGAAAACATGACTGAAACCGTCAAGGCCTGGAAGGAATATCTGCCCGGTTTTTTCCCGATCGTGCACCCGTCGCCCCGCAACGAGATCTGGCTGGCGAAGAACCCATGGTTCGAAAAGAACGTCGTCCCTCAGCTGATGGAGGCCGTTAAAGCCTGCCTAAACGCCTGAACAGGCATAACTCCCAGGGGGCGAAGTGGAAGAGCTTTTAACCGTTCCGGAATTGGCAAGCAAGCTCAAAGTTTCCCCCTGGACCCTGCGGGCATGGTGCAGCCAAAAATACATCCCGTATTTTAAACTGCGGGGTTCTGTCCGCTTCCGCGCCCGGCAGATCGAAGTATGGCTCCGTAAGAATCAAAGCCCCGGCCGCTCCCTCCGCAGGCTTAAAATCGACGCCTCAGAACAGGCGAATAACAGGCCTCTGAATTAGGCAAAATTAAGGCACTGCCGCTTTTCCTCTAGGGTAGAACACCCGGACAGGGTGCGTGCAGTTCAGGGCTCTCAATCGATGAAACCAGCAAGAAATTAAGCATTTCCCCCAATGCTGGTAACAAGTTAAACTACTGCCCTAAATAACCTTTTAGGAAAGCGTAGATGAAAAAAATATTTTTGCTTTTA
>CAZMMY010000370.1:0-2509 GCA_964567495.1 uncultured bacterium | reverse complement strand
GATAAATCCCTGAAGCTCCACGGACAATCCCTTGGGGGGCCTTTTACCTAATCGTTGACTGATCTCGGATTCAAATCCGTTATCGGGATCTATCGCCAGGGCATCAAGTTTCTTTTGAAAAGCTTTCAGCATGGTGCCTCCTTGTCTATGAAACAAATTATCGCCTTGACCCGATGAATTTAAAAATAGATAATAAAGTTAAAATACATCTATTTAATCTATATATGATCCCATTCAACTATCACCATCTTTACTATTTCTATACCGTGGCTGAGGAAGGCTCCATCACGAAGGCCTGCAAAGTCCTCCGCTTGGCACAGCCAACTCTGAGCGCGCAAATAAAACAATTCGAAAACTATCTCAACCGAAATTTGTTTAGCCGGGAAGGCAGAAAATTAATTCTCACGGAGGAAGGGCACCAGGTGTTGTCTTACGCAAAAGCCATTTTTGATCTGGGGGAGCAGCTTTCCGATAGTCTGAAAGATAACCCTGCGGCAGGGCACAGCAGAATCCAGATAGGTATTTCGAGTTTTATTCCAAAAGCGTTCGCCCATAGCGTTTTGAATTTCTTAACAGAATCTCACCCCGACCTATATATCAATGTTGTAGAAAGTTCTTCCCGGGAAATGATTGAGGATTTAAGAGTGCATAAACTCGATATGATGCTCAATGATACTCCTTATCATGGAGATGCAGCCGAAGGATTCCAAAATCATCTTATGGCAAGAATCCCTTTGGTGTTATGTGCTATTAAGCCGATTGCCCGGAAATACCGGCGGATTCCGCAGGATCTCGACCAAGCGCCCATGATACTTCCGACATCACAGAGCCAAACTCATCATAGCCTTCAGGAGTATTTTCTGAAGCACAATATCAAGCCCAGAATTATTGCTGAAATCCAGGATCTCGAACTAACGCGGCGGCTTGTGCTTTCAGGCAAGGGCATTGCCCCCATAAACCGACATACCGTTCTAACGGCGCCGGCAAGCGAAAAGCTTGTGATGCTCGGGGTGGGGAGTTTTGACATCCATAACACGGTTTATCTCATAATAAAAGAGCGAAAAATTCCTCATCCTCTGGTTACGAACCTCCTGAAAAATTTCAAACTCAGTCGGGTTTAAATATAAAAAAGGGCCTGTTCCGCAGGTGCCGGGTTCATTCCAGCGAGCGAGGAAGAAGTGACAAATAAAAAAGCCGAAGCCACACGAGGTGACTTCGGCTTTTTAATGGCTCCCCCGCGTGGGCTCGAACCACGGACACGTGCGTTAACAGCGCACTGCTCTACCAGCTGAGCTACAGGGGAATGAAGCGATGAAAACAGGCGAGTATTATAGGCCAGCAAAGGGTTTGGGTCAAAGCGAAAATCGGGTGTTTTGTTCCCGTATTCTAGCGGTTCAGGTAGCGTTCCGCGGCTTTTTTCATGTCGGCGTCGCTCATGCCGCGCGCCCGGGCTTTCTGCCTGAGGGTCTCGATCTGGCCTGAAGAAAGGCTGGGGAGGCCGCTTTTTATGTCGCCTGCCTGGGACATCATCCCGGCCGCTGCCTTGGCCATGAGGTTTTCGGGTTTGTTCCCGCGTTTTCCCATCCATTCCGTGATCATATTGAACGCGAAAATAATAAGGGCCGCCAGCGGAAGGACCATCAGCAGGAGCCGCAATTCAAGGCCGCGCGAAACTCCCCGCCGCCTTTTCTCGTAGCCCCATTTCATGCCGCAGTCACGGCAGTAACGTTTCCTGCTTCCTGCAAGCGCGCGAAGGACGGCGACAAAAAGGTAGCTGCTGTAGGTCACGTTTCTAGAGCCGCATTTGGTGCATTCCATGCTCAGAGTATCGGCAGAAAAACCTAGATCTTCTGCCAGACCGTGGTTTCTGAAAAGTCGGGGGCGCCGGGCTTGGGGCCGCGGAAAACCCGGCGTTTCCAGCCGGCGGGCAGGGCCGCCGCCTTCTGGTACCAGAGTCGCTGGGAATCATCCAGCGCCAGAAAGCCGCCGCGTTTGATCTTGGCGAGCGCGCGGGCGATGCAGGCGGGCCGTGAGCGGCCGTCGATCAGCACCAGGTCGAAATGCGAATCCGGGAATTCATCGATGGCCCGGACGTATTTTTCGAAATCCTTATTCTCGCAGCCGGGAAAGGCCGAGCCGTACTGTGACGGGTCGGCGGGATCGGCCGGGCGCTTTGCTGCTTCGGGCTGCGCCAGCCGGACCTGCCAGTTCTCGGAATGGAGTTTCTTTCTGACTTTTTCCGCCCAGGCCGCATCGTGCTCGATGGTTACACCCTGTGCTTTCATGCGCGAGAAAAAAACCGTGGAACCGCCCGCGCCGAACTCGAATATCTTCCAGCCCGGCTTGACCGTGCGTTTCAGGAAGGCGATGCAGGAATAGGGCAGCCAGGGCTTTGCCGCCTCCAGCATGGAATAACCGGGCGTCTGGGCCCTTTTCCAGCGCGGGAAGGAGAGGAGAAGATGAAAGACGTTCGCGGGGCCGGGGTTTTCTTTCAGGAAGATGCGGGATT
>CAZMMY010000369.1:2143-2515 GCA_964567495.1 uncultured bacterium | reverse complement strand
GCGGCGGCAGCTTTCGCTTTCATGGTGGCGCTGTTCGTTTTCACGATGATCGGCGTGATCCTGATCATTCAGGGCCAGCGAAAAATACCGGTGCAGTACGCAAAGCAGATACGCGGCCACCGGATGTATGGCGGCCAGAGCACGTACCTTCCGCTGAAAGTGAACCAGGCGGGCGTGATCCCGATTATTTTCGCGCAGTCGGTCATTTTGTTCCCGGCCACGATCGCGGGGTTCTTCCCCAAAGCGGGCGGGCTGACCTGGGTCGCGCAGCACTTGCAGCACGGCACGATCGCTTATTCGATCATCGAGTCGTGTTTGATTTTTTTTTTGACGTTGTTTTAAACGGCGGGTACGTTCAACCCGCGTGTGGTG
>CAZMMY010000369.1:1888-2133 GCA_964567495.1 uncultured bacterium | reverse complement strand
CCGGCCGGGGAAAAACACCTCCGAATACCTTGATTACGTCATGACCCGCATCGCTGCCAGCGGCGCGGTGTTCCTGGCGGTGATCGCGCTTCTGCCGAGCATTGTTTCGTCACCGAAACTTTTGAACATCCCGTTCCTGGTCGCCAGCTTCTTCGGCGGCACGGGTATCCTGATTATCGTCGGCGTGGTGCTCGACACCATGCAGCAGATCGAGTCGCAGCTTTTGATGAGGCACTACGAAGGCT
>CAZMMY010000369.1:0-1866 GCA_964567495.1 uncultured bacterium | reverse complement strand
GGGAAAGCTTAAGGCAAGGCGTTCTTCGTGAAACTGATCCTACTCGGACCTCCGGGAGCTGGCAAAGGCACGCACGCCAAGGTTCTGGTGCAGAAGTACGGAGCGCCCGACCTTTCGACCGGCGACATTTTAAGGCAGCACATCAGGACCCAGACCGAGCTTGGCAAGAAAGCCAAGGAAGTTATCGAGGCGGGCGGGCTGGTCTCTGACGATCTCGTCAACGAGATGATGTTCGACGAGATGAAGCGTTCGGGAATTTCCCGCGGCTTCATTTTAGACGGTTATCCCAGGACGATCGGCCAGGCGCAGGCGCTGGACGCGTTCCTGAAGAAAGAAGGCACCGGGGTGGACGTGGCGCTGAATTTCGCCACGACCGAAAAGAAAATCCTGGAGCGCCTTGGCGGCCGCAGAGTCTGCACGAAGTGCGGCGGCAACTATCATTTGAAGAACATTCCTCCCAAAAAGGAAGGGATCTGCGACAAGTGCGGAAACGCCCTTACGCAGCGCAAGGACGATGAGCCGGCCACGATCCAGAATCGGCTCAAGATGTACGACAAAGAGACCAAGCCCCTGATTGATTATTACTCGAAGCAGGGCAAGCTGCAGGAAATACCGGGCGACATGGACATCGACCCGCTGCAGGATGTGATCAAAGACCTCTTTATCAAGCTGAAGCTCGCAAAATGATTTCGCTGAAGTCCAAGCGCGAAATCGAGATCATCCGCGAGGCGGCCGAGATACTGAGAAAAGTTTTTAAGGCGGTGAAACCCGAGGTCAAGCCCGGGGTCACCACTGATGAGCTCGACGCGATAGCTGAAAAAGTTATACGCGATGCGGGCGGCGAACCGGCCTTCAAGGGGTACCGCGGGTTCCCCAAAACGGCGTGCATATCGCTCAACGAGCAGGTCGTGCACGGGATTCCGGGTAAAGCGAAGCTTAAAGCGGGCGATCTCGTGAGCTTCGATATCGGTTCGAAAGTAAACGGTTATTACGCCGACGCTGCAAGGACCTGGGCGGTCGGTGAAGTATCCGCCGAAAGAATGAAGCTGATGGACACGGCGAAAGATTCTTTCATGGCGGGCCTGGACGCGTACAAACCGGGCTGCAGGATCGGCGATATGTCGGCCGCGATACAGAAGTTGATCGAGTCGCGCGGGTTTCAGGTGGTGCGCGATTACGTAGGGCATGGAATCGGGCGTTCGATCCATGAAGAACCGCAGGTGCCCAATTACGGGCGTGCGGGGCACGGGCCCAAAGTTGAAAATGGGCTGGTGATCGCGATCGAGCCCATGGTTACAGAAGGCCATCACGCCGTTGAAACACTCGAAGACGGCTGGACGGTAGTGACCCGGGACCGGAAATGGGCGAGCCACTACGAAGACACAGTGGCCTTTTTCGACGACAAGTACGTGAACCTGACCGGGGATTAAATGCCGAAAGACGATGCGATCGAAGTAGAAGGCGTTGTAGTAGAGCCGCTCCCCAACGCGATGTTCCGCGTGGAGCTGGAAAACGGGCACAAGGTGCTCGCGCATATCTCGGGCAAAATGAGAATGCATTACATCCGGATACTTCCGGGTGACAAAGTGAAACTGGAGCTTTCGCCGTACGATTTGACGCGCGGACGCATCACTTTCAGAATCAAGTAATTGTGTTTGTCATCCCAGCGAAAGCTGGGATCCAGGCATGATCGAAAACGTGGATTCCTGCTTTCGCAGGAATGACAGTGGAGCCGATATGAAAGTTAGAAGCTCAGTAAAACGTATTTGTGAAAATTGCAAGATCGTCCGCCGCAAGCGTGTCGTGTATGTCATCTGCACGAACCCCAAGCACAAGCAGCGGCAGGGCTAAATTTCAGGACAGGAG
>CAZMMY010000368.1:0-2531 GCA_964567495.1 uncultured bacterium | reverse complement strand
CACTGATTTCCTCGAAAAGGTCCGCGGGGATTTCCGGGTAAACGCATCGCCCTCGTAGTCAGCCTTGATGCGGGTCAGATAAATTCCGTCCACTTCTTTCAATGTCTCCCGGTAAAGCTCGGCACCCCCGATGATGAACGCTTTTTCCGTCTGCACGCGGCCCACCGCCTCCTCAAGGGAAGCGGTCCAAATGACTTGCCCGCTGAGCGCCGCCGTAAGGCTCTGCAAGGGTTTTTCCCTGGCAGGAAGGCCGAGCTGCGCCGCCCTGCGGCTGAGTACGATGTTGGTCCGGTTGGGCAAGGGCCTGCCGATGCTTTCGTAGGTCTTGCGGCCCATGATAATCGTGCTTCCGGTCGTGAGCTGTTTGAAAAATTTAAGGTCTTCCGGGAAATGCCACGGAAGCTTGTTGTCTTTGCCTATGGCGCGGTTTTGCGCCATGGCGACGACGTGGTAAATCTTCATACCGCTACGGACGCTTTGATTGCAGGGTGTGGGTCGTAATTGACAATTTCGAAGTCCTCGTATTTGAAATCAAAGATGCTTTTAACCGCCGGGTTGATCTTGATCTGCGGCAGCGGGCGCGGCTCGCGCGAAAGCTGCAGTTTGACCTGCTCCATGTGGTTCAAATAAATATGAACATCGCCGAAGGTGTGGACGAATTCGCCCGGCTTAAGGCCCGTGACCTGCGCCATCATCAGCGTCAGCAGCGCGTACGAAGCAATGTTAAACGGCACGCCCAGGAAAACGTCAGCGCTGCGCTGGTACAGCTGGCAGGAGAGCTTCCCGTTCTGGACATAAAACTGGAAGAAGCAATGACAGGGCGGCAGCGCCATTTTATCGACATCGGCCGGGTTCCACGCGCTGACGATAATGCGCCGGCTGTCCGGGTTAGTCTTGATCATTTTAACCGCTTCACTGATCTGGTCGATCGTGCGGCCATCCGGCGAGGCCCAAGACCGCCACTGCTTGGAATAAACCGGGCCAAGGTCGCCATTGGCGTCAGCCCATTCATCCCAGATGCTGACGCCATTTTCCTTCAGCCATTTAATGTTGGTGTCGCCCCTGAGAAACCACAGCAGTTCGTAAATAATGGATTTGGTATGCACCTTCTTGGTGGTCAGGAGCGGGAAACCGGCGGCCAGGTCGAAGCGCATCTGGTAGCCGAACGTGCTGATAGTGCCCGTGCCGGTGCGGTCTTTCTTTTCCAGGCCCTTGTCCAGGATATACCGCAGGAGATCAAGATAGGCTTTCATGAACGGAATTATAACCCAACCAGATGATCCTAAAAACGGAAATTTAGCGCGGGCTCACGCGTCTCTGCGGGAAGGAAGAAGCTCCTGTTTTCTCAGATAATCGTAAATCGCCCCGGCCGCAACCCCATTTCCCTTCGGCGTGTGATGCCCCTTAAACAACTCGTCAAGACTGCCGTCATACTCCGCCAGAACCGGCGCGAGATCGATGAACCGCAGACCCTGCTTCCTCATGTCTTCGAGAAGAGGGCCATGTGAAGCGCGGCCGGTTTTGCGGTATCTGGCGGTATCTTCCTTAGTGGCGAACACGACGACGACGGGCGCGGCCCCATTCCTTATGGCCTCCGCGTAAAATTCCTGAATGATCCGCAGCGTGACCCGGTAAGCTTCTCCCTCGCGGTTGTATTCGCCGTTCCGCAGGACGCCGTCTTTCTGCAAACGCTCGATCAGCTCATTGCGCACGATTTTAAAAAGCCGGACCGATGCCAGAAAATCAAATCTTCCTTTTTTATAACGCCACGATTCGTACCCGTCATGGGCCTTGAGCTCCCGGTAAAGAGAGGCGTCTCCGCGGGCAAGGGCCTTGATCGTCTGCGTGTCCGGCGTGGGATTCGGAATCTCTTTCAGCCCTCCGTTTTCAATTTTAAAACGGGGCTTACCGAGAATAATACCGCTCTTCGGCCTGTAAAACGGTCTGAAGGTGTTGATGCTGCGAAATATGTTTTCTGACATGTATCCGATGAGCACGATGTCCGGAGAAAATTCCTTTCCTTCCTTGCGGTACCTGAGAAAAGCCTGGTCGACGCCGTATCCTCCGACGCCGAAGTTCATGACCTCCAGCGACGGATCCATCGCTTCCATCAGAGCCTGCCAGGTTTCGGGATTGCTGACGTCATCGCTATGCGTAAAAGAGTCTCCAAACGCTGCGATGCGGATTTTTCCCTCGGCTTTTTCGACCGGATATTCCCTGTCTCCCCGGAGCCCCTGGGAATTGGCCCGGTAGAGCTTCTGGCCTTCGCTTGAAGGCCGGATCGTCCAGCCCAGATCCGCGTCATGGACGGTATAATTAAACTTCCCGTCCAGATACTCATCCAGGATTTTTTTGTTCCTTTCCTCAACCGGATAAGCGATCGGCGCATAGTCGATCTTGCGGAAATTTTTAAGGACGTATAACCCGAAAAAACTCGCGGTTTCGAGGAGCCCGAGAAGGATACCGAGGAGAAGCGCGTAAAAAATTGTTTTTTTCATAACTTGATTTTCGGCAGTAAATCAGAGGGTCTT
>CAZMMY010000367.1:0-2534 GCA_964567495.1 uncultured bacterium | reverse complement strand
GCGTGCGTCCAGCCCCCATCTGACGCACGCGGGAGTTGACAAGCACCGCACGCGTGGAAACCATCCGCCGCATGTCGGAGAGCGAGTCCATCGCGCCCACGCTGCTCCTGGCGATGCCCCAGCTGCGCGACCCGAACTTCAGCCGCTCTCAGATCGCAGACCTCGTTGCCGTCTGCGAAGAACAGCTTGCGGAATTCAAGGTCGCCGCGGATTTCTACGGCCTCATGACACGCAGCGTCGACGTCGAATACGTCAGCCGCGTGCCTCTCCTGGGCTTCAGACCGCTTCCGCTGGACTATTTCTGGAACCGCATGGCCAAGCGTGTTTTCGACATCGTCCTCACGCTAGTGCTGATCGTACTTTCCGCGCCTTTCTGGGTCCTTGCCATGATTCTGGTCAAGCTCGACGACGGCGGCCCGATATTCTACGCGCAGGAAAGGGTGGGCCGCGACCAGACAGTCTTTAAGGTGCTGAAGTTCCGCACCATGAAAGTGAACGCCGAAAAAGATACCGGCCCCGTCTGGGCAAAGCAGAACGACAGCCGGCGTACCCGTACAGGCGATATTTTCCGCCGCTGGAACATCGACGAACTGCCGCAGTTCATCAACGTGCTGCGCGGGGACATGACGCTCGTCGGCCCCCGGCCCGAACGCCCGCACTTCGTGAACCAGTTCCGCGAGACCATCCCGCGGTATATGGCGCGCCACAAAATAAAGTCCGGCATCACGGGCTGGGCGCAGGTCAACGGCTATCGAGGAAATACTTCCATTCACGAGAGAATCAAGTATGATCTGTACTACATGGAAAACTGGTCGCTCGCTTTCGACCTGAAGATCCTGTTTATGACGCTTTTCGCTTACAAAAACGCTTACTAATAGAAAGAGACTATGAAAACACCGCTTACCGTCGCAATTATCGCCAAGAATGAAGAAAAAAGGCTGGAAGACTGCCTGAAGAGCGCCGCTTTCGCCGCCGAAATTGTGGTGGTCGACGACATAAGCACGGACCGCACGGTCGAGCTCGCACGCAAATACACCGACAAAATCTTCCAGCGCCAGATGGACATCGAAGGCCGCCACCGCAACTGGGCCTACGAGCAGGCCACTCAGCCCTGGGTGCTCAGCCTGGACGCTGACGAACGCATCACGCCCGAGCTGGCGAAAGAGATAACAGAGGTGATCGCAAAGAATGACCCGGAATTCGTGTGCTACTCGATTCCCATCAAAACCTTTATCGGAGACGAGTGGATCCAGGGCGCGGGGTATTATCCCGCCGGGAAGACGCGCCTCTTCCGCAAGGGCCAGTTCAAATATGAGGAAGCGCGCGTCCATCCCCGCGTTATTTACCAGGGTAAATGCGGCCACCTGAAAGGCGACATCCTCCACTACTCCACGCAGACGCTTGAGCACTGGATCAGCAAGTTCAACCGCGAAACGACTCTTGAAGCGGACAAGTGGATCACCGACGGACGTAAGGTCAAGCTCGGCACCAGCCTCCGCAAAACCTTCGACCGCTTTTTTAAGAATTATTTCCTGAAAGACGGCTGGAAGCACGGCTTCATGGGCTTTCTGATGTCTGTCTTCCACGGCCTGTACCAGCTCTTCGCGTACGCCAAGTACCGCGAAATGCGCCGCAAGCAGGCCAAGAGCAGCTGATGCGCTCAAGCCACGCCCAGCCTGCCGCGGTCCCTTATTTCGATATCACGCGGCAGTACAAAAAACTTCACAAAGAGTTCGAGAAAGCCCTGACCGTCAGCGCGGCCTCAGGCCAGTACATCCTTTCCCAGCAGGTCCTGGACTTTGAAAATGCGTTCGCGCGCTACTGCGGCGCCGGCTACGGCATCGGCGTAGCCTCCGGCACGGACGCGCTGATTTTCGCTCTCAGAGCGGCCGGCGTCGGTGAAGGGGACGAGGTCATCGCGCCTTCGTATACTTTCTCAGCCTCGATCTTCGCTATCCTTCACGCGGGTGCGACTCCTGTGCTGGTGGATGTGGAATCCGAGACCTGCACCATCGACCCGAAAGAAGCAGAAACGGCGGTCACGAAGAAAACAAAGGCCATCCTGCCGGTCCACCTTTATGGGCAGTGCGCGGACATGGGCGCGGTCGAAGCGCTTGCGAAAAAGAAAAAACTCCAGATCGTCGAAGATGCCTGCCAGGCCCACGGCGCGGAATGGAAAAAGCGCAAGGCGGGCTCGTTCGGCACAGGCTGTTTCAGTTTTTATCCGACCAAAAATCTAGGCGCCATGGGCGATGGCGGCATAATCACGAGCTCCAATGCCGCGCTCAAGGATACCTTCCTCCGCCTCCGCAACCTCGGCCGCAAGGACATGAGTGAAGGCCACGAAATTCCCGGTTTCACCAGCCGCCTCGACGCGCTTCAGGCTGCCATCCTTAACATCAAGCTCAATCATCTTGACGATCTCAACAACCAGCGGCGCTGGGCTGCGGACACCTATAAAAAGGAGCTCGCGGGCACGCCGCTCGTCATGCCTGCGGAAGCCAAAGACCGCCGTCATGTTTACCACCTTTTCA
>CAZMMY010000366.1:0-2555 GCA_964567495.1 uncultured bacterium | reverse complement strand
CCCGCTATAAAAAGAAAGAAGACCCGGTCAAAGAATTGATGCGCCAGATTTCGATCGAGCCCGTTAAACAGACCCGCCTCGTGCTTCTGCGCGTCACGGACACGACGCCTTCCCGCGCCGCCGAGATCGCAAACGAAGCCGCCAAGGTTTTCGTTGCCGAAAACCTGGCGCGAACCACGCGTTCTGAAACTCTGAACCTGATGAAAAACGAATATCTCTCGCTCCAGTCCAAGGAAGCGGAGCTCTCGAAGCGCTACAAACCCAAATTCCCGGCTCGCCAGCGCGTGCGCAGCCAGATGGAGCAGCTTGCGCTTGCCATTGAAAAGGAAAACGCCGCCCGTGAAGGCGTCGTCGCCCCTCTCGCAAGGCCTGGCTCCGCGGAGAACGCCAGCCTGACGCCCGTTGAGCGCGTCCAGGAAAAGCTGGGCAGGGAAAGCCTCCGGCCGAACAACATCTGGATCCAGACGCCGGCCTATACGCCGCTCAAGCCGTTCAAGCCGAACAAGGTGCTCAACCTTCTGCTTGGCCTGCTGTTCGGCCTCATCGGCGGCATCGCCGTCGCCGCGCTCGAAGAATTTTTTGACGCCACCATCAAGACGTCGAACGACATTACTGAGAGCTTTTCCGCCTCGTTTCTCGGGCATGTGCCGATGATGCAGGACGCTGTCGAGGGGCAGCCGAACCCGAAGATGCGCTATCAGCTCATGCATCTGGACGCGCAGTCGGAAACTGCTGAAGCTTACCGCGTTATTCGCACTAACCTCCTTTGCGTGCCGCGCGAGACCGAGAAGTCCGCTGTGGTCATCACAAGCCCGGGCAGCGAAGAGGGAAAGACGACTTCCGCATGTAATATTTCCATGGCGCTCGCACAGACCGGCCTCAGCGTTCTTCTCGTTGACGCCGACCTTCGGAAACCCAATGTTCACCGCGCGCTGGAAATGCCGCAGAAGCCCGGCCTCAGCGAATTTTTGACGGGCCAGGTTTCATTCCAGGATTGCATCGTGCCGTCTCCGGTTGCGGGCCTTTTTGTGGTGACCAGCGGGGCGATTCCGCAGAACCCTTCCGAGCTTCTCGGCTCGCTCAAGATGAAAGAGTTCGTAAAGCTGGCGGTCGAGCGTTTTAATTACGTCATGATCGATACCGCGCCCATGATCCCGGTGACGGACGCGACCATTCTGGCTTCCATTACCCGCAATATCGTGGCCGTGACCCAGGCCGGAAAAACCCCGCGAGAGGCTTTTCGCCGCATGATGAATGTGTGCGACGAGGTCAAGGCGCGCGTCGTCGGCGTGGTCCTGAATAAAGTTCCCAAGACCGACCTTACGGGCTATGGCTATGGCTATCAGATTTACAAATACGGAAAGCCATCCGAGGGCCCCAATCCCGGTAAGTACACGCTGACGGGACTTCTCGAAAACCTGCTTCGAAAAGGCAAGGCCTGGTATGCCGAAAATCTGGAAAAGAGACCCGCGAAGTGAAATACGCGTTTCTCCGAGGCGTCGACCCTCGCGCTCTATTCAAAAAGCTGATTGTGCCCGTCTGTCTCGGCCTTGTTCTTTCCTGGCTCATGCAGCGCGCAGTCCGCTATTTTGACGTCCGCGCGCTAAGCCTGACCCTCGCTTCTTTCACGTTCATTCTGCTTTCCCTGGTCCTGCGCCGTTTTGAACGGGCCGTGTTCGGCGTGATTTTTATGCTCGTTCCGATCAATGTGGATATTAACTTTGAAATCGGACCCACCCTTTATGAGATGCGCCTTCCCATGGGCACCACGCTGCTGAACCTGTCGCTGATCGACATTGCGGTCCTGACCCTGTACCCGATGTGGTTCATGCGTCTCCTGACCAACCGTGAGGAAAAGGTCGTCTGGCCCGCCGGGGCCGGCGCGTTCCTGGTTTTTACCGCCTGGGGGGCAATCAGTATTCTGAATGCACAGAACCAGCTTCTTTCGGCCCTTGAAATCGCCTGTTTTCTGAAGGTTTTTCTAATCTTTTTCTACATTGCTAATAATCTTAAAACAAAGGAAGACGTCTGGTTTGCGGTCAAGTGCCTCATGTTCGGCCTATTCGTGCAGACTGTGATCTGCTGCCTTCAGCAGCTCAAGCAGGGGAACATCGGCCTTTATGTGCTCGGCGAACGCAAGGAAGAGAAGATGATGCAGATGAACGACGGAATGTCGTCGGTTTTCCGCGTCGGCGGCACGCTCGGGCATCCGACTTTCCTCGGCGGATATCTCTCCACACTTCTGCCGATTTCGCTGGCAGTAGCGCTCCGTCCTTTTAAGGGAACCAAGCGCTTCATGGCCTGGGGCACATTTATTCTTGCGGTGCTGGCCATGATTTTCTCTTACTGCCGCTCGGCCTGGATTGTGACTGCTGTTTCGGCGCCGCTGGTCCTTTTCGTGTGGTACATCGATTACCTCCGTACGCACAAGTTCCAGCCCGCGCCTATCGTTGCGGCGCTGATTCTCATTACCTGCGCCGCGGCGCCTTTCTATCCAAAGATCCATGCGCGCCTTACCGAGGATGATAAAGGTTCTACCGAATCGCGCATCCCTC
>CAZMMY010000365.1:2027-2559 GCA_964567495.1 uncultured bacterium | reverse complement strand
CGCAGTTCGGAGCGCAACACCCTTGGCGCCGTCTGCGAGTATCTCACGATGCGTGCGGTATTGTCTTCGGCGGCGGCCGCAAGCCTCCCATCAGGCAGCAGTGTGCCTTTGCTAAATTGCCCAATCACGAGATTGGCGGCGAGGTTTTCAGGGATAGTGAAAACATGGCGTACCCAGCCCGTCTCTGTGTCCCAGACACGGATGGTTCCGTCCTTCCCAAGAGAGGCCAGGTCCCAGTTCGGGAGAACAACAAGGTCTTTGACAATACTATTGTGCCATTTGGCGTTCCAAAAGTTTTGCTCTTCCCCCAGAGTATGCAGGAGATTCCCAATCTCAGGGTCCCAGATTCGGACGGTGTAATCCGTTCCTGCTGAGGCAAGGTTCCCATTGGGCAATTCAATCAACCTTGTGATGCCGGTGCCTGTATGCCCGCGCAAAGTACGCAGCAGGGCTCCTGTCCCGGTGTTCCAGATACGGATGGTATTGTCCAGGCCCGTCGATGCAAGATTTCCATCCGACAAAACGGTGAAGT
>CAZMMY010000365.1:0-2017 GCA_964567495.1 uncultured bacterium | reverse complement strand
TATGCCCCAGCGCATCATCTCCATTATTGGGCTGCCCCAGGGTACGGACAAGGGAGCCGTCCGCGGGATTCCAGATGCGCAGCGTGGAATCGCGGCTGATCGTGGCAAAATTTCCATTCGGCAGCAGTTTGATTCCGACAATCGCGCGTGTATGCCCCCGGTAGCTTCGCACCAACGCTTGGGTATCTGGATTCCATTCATGCACCACGCCGTCCGCTCCGGCAGTGACCAGATTGCCGCCGGGTAAAAACAGAGCGCTTGTCACGGAATCCGTATGGCCGTTTTCCGGGTTCATATTTGCCTGGATTCCAAAAATTCGGGGAGGGTCCTGCGTCTGAAGGCTCCACAGTCTTGCCGTAGTATCGTTACCGAAAGTCACCAGCTGCCCGTCGCCCCGGTTCAGCACCCCGATGACCGCGCCGAGATGGCTCAGCGGACTATCAATCTGGGCATTGTTCGTGTCTCCCAGCGTGCGGAGCAAAACCGCATCCGCAGCATTCCAGATACGCGCCGTCTGGTCCCAGCTTGCCGTCGCCAGCGTGCCGTCAGGCCGAACTAAAATTTCATTAACATAATCCGTATGGCCGACCGCGGTATCGGCATTATTAAAAACGCCCAGCGTCAGGTGAGACGAATCCATGTCGCTCTGCTCTTTCATTTCAACGATAATATTGGCCGCCAGCACCACGTCCTCATAGCGGACGTCTTTAGGATTCTCGAACATTTCAAAAAGAATAACCCTCAAGCCGTCGAACACCGGAGGAACGGCCATCCCGCGCCCCTCCATCCAGGCCCATCGTTCTGCGATGATTTTCATAAGTTTCGGGCGTTCAGGCTCATAGGCCGGAGACTCGCTCTCGGCCATGTCGGCCAGAATGGCGATTTCGTTCCGGAACCATAACGGATAATTTTCATTCCTGCCCATGCGCCGCATGGCCTCAGGCAAAATCTCCGGTTCGCGCATCGCCATCGCAGCGGCTGAAGTTCCGATGCGCAGCCGCAGCCCGATCCGGTTCAGCTCCGCCTGCAGCCGTTCGTCATAGACCGTCAGGGGTTTGGGGCCCGGCTCGGTCTGCCTGATAACAGGGGTTTCAACCCGGCTGAATACGCCTTCCTGGATTCTTTCGGCCACAGCCGCGGGATCATAAGCATCGGCAAAGTCGATGAACTCCTGATAACGGACTCCCGGCCGGAGCAGTTCGCCGAGCGCCACGCGTATGTCGCTGATCGCGCCGTCATCCGAAGCGTTCCCCGGTGTCAGCTGCCGCCACATGTTTCCGCCCAGTTTGCGAAGGCTCACAGTCAGGTCCTGGGCCGTTTGATAGCTATGGGGAGCGTTCAGGAATTTTTGCAGTGCGGCCTCGTCCGCGTTCGGAAGAACGCGCCTGAAAACCCGTTCGACAAGCTGCCGCTGGCCGTCAGTGAACGCGCGCATTTCAGAGCGCGAGGCACTACGCAAAGCAATGACGGCTTTACGAAACTTGACCTCGATATCTTCCGAAAGATCCTCCTGTATCTTTTTGTAAATGGCTGAAATAATATTCAGCGCAACCAAGGCGTCCTTGCCCCCAAGCGCGCCGCTCTTTGAGGCGTTTATGTAGGCGTCGAGCCTTTCGTTCAGATAGGCGATATTCGCACCGTCACCTTGTGCCTGCACCGCGGCCACTTTCTCGGCGGCGCGCGCCAGGATTTTTCGCTCAAGCGCCTGCAGGACTTCGGCCTTTTCCGGCGAACGCAGCTCCGGAACGTCGGCAGCCAGAAGGACCGCGTAATCCAAACCGCCCGCTTCAAACCAGATCTCCCCGTTATCCAGAGATTCTCCCGGAACAACCTCGGTATTCTCTATGTTCAGATCCTGCGGCAGCAGTCGTCGCGGTTCGATTCCGGGAAAACCCTTTGACGCTCCAGCCAACCCCACCACTACGTCGGTCAAATAATCAGAAAACCGCTCCGCCGCGTTCTCGAGCTCGGCAGGCAGCGCCTCCCCGGTGACGACGAGGAAGCGGAGGTCGGGTAG
>CAZMMY010000364.1:687-2560 GCA_964567495.1 uncultured bacterium | reverse complement strand
TCGTTTACCGCCTCCTCTGGGGCGCTTCCCGCCGGGAAAGCCGCCAGATGGTCAGCCACGGCCTGATTTTCGTGAATGACCGCGTTGTGACCATTCCTTCCTTCATCGTGAAGGTTGGCGACAAGATCACCGTCCGCAAGAAGGAAAAGACCCAGGCCCGCGTCAAGGCCAGCCTCGAAAAGTGGCAGGACCTGAACGTCGCCGAGTGGCTCACGCTGGACAAAAAGGCCCTTGAAGCCACCGTCAACCGCCTGCCCATCAAGGCTGATGCGGCGCTGCCGGTTGAAGAATCGCTTATCGTCGAATTGTATTCCAAATAATTTTTAGTAATAAATCCACTAGGAGGATTCAAAAATGGGTATTAGATGGAAGACGTTTGAGACGCCGAAACGGTTGGAAGTGGAAAAATCCACGCTTACGCCGACCTACGGCAAGTTCTTGGCTGAGCCGTTCGAACGCGGCTACGGCACGACGATCGGCAACGCGCTTCGCCGCGTTCTGATTTCGTCGATCGAAGGCGCTGCTGTCACCAACATCAAGATCGACGGCATGCTGCACGAATTCTCTTCCATCGACGGCGTCATGGAAGACGGCGCGCAGATCGTCATGAACATCAAGAAGCTTGTCCTGAAGTATCACGGCAAAGGCCCCAAGAAGATCCTTCTCGAATCCAAGAAGAAGGGCCCCCTTACCGCCCGCGAAATCCAGACTGACGAGACGATCGAAGTCGTGAATCCCGACCTCGTGATCTGCACCCTGACCAAGGACATCAACTTCCGCGCCGAGATGGAAATCAGCCGCGGCCGCGGTTATGTGCCTGCCGACAGAAACAAGCAGGAAGGCTCGCCTATCGGCGTGGTTCCTGTTGACTCTGTTTTCTCGCCCATCACCAAGGTCAACTTTATGGTCGAAGACACCCGCGTCGGCCAGATTACGGACTATGACCGCCTGATCCTGGAAGTCTGGACCAACGGTGCCATCAGCCCTGAAGAAGCTCTGCTTTACGCCTCCAACATTCTTCAGCGCCACTTGGACATCTTCGTCAACTACGGCGAGATTCCCCTTGAAGAAGAAGAAGAGGAAGAAGAAGACCTGGGCTTCAAGGAACTTATCTCCAAGCCCATCAGCGAACTGGAACTTTCGGTCCGCAGCGCGAACTGCCTGGAAGCTGCCAACATCAAGACCATCGGCGACCTGGTTGTCAAAACCGAAGCCCAGATGCTCAAGTATAAAAATTTCGGCAAGAAGTCCCTTTCCGAAATCGTAGCGATTTTGCAGACCATGGGGCTGGGTCTGGGAGTGAACGTGGAAGAGCGCCTCAAGGGCAAAAAAGCCCCCGCGGCCGCTCAGCCTGCCACGGGCGCTTAAGCTCAAATAATTCGATTCTAAGGAAAATACAATGCGCCATCGCAGACAACGTAGAAAATTAGGGGTTAAAAGCGGCCACCGTAAGGCTCGTCTGAGAAACTTCGTCAGAAACATGGTCGCGCACACACGGATCAAGACCACCTGGGCGAAAGCCAAGGAAGCCAGCGCTTTTTGCGACAGCATGGTCGAGCTCGCCAAAAAGGGAGCCAGCCTGCACGCCCGCCGCACGCTCATCGCGCGCCTCGGTGATTCGCAGACCGCGCACCAGCTGATCACGCAGATCGCCCCTCATTTCAAGGAACGCAAGGGCGGCTACACCCGCGTCCTGCGCCTTGGCCAGCGCGTTGGTGACAATGCCGATATGGCGCTTCTGGAATTCACGGCTACGATCGAAGCTCCTTCGAAGCCGAAGAAGCCCAAGAAGGAAAAGGCCTCGACTGCCAAGCCGACCGAGACCCACAAGGGAACTGCTCCTGAGAAGACCAAGAAAACTCAGGAAACCAAG
>CAZMMY010000364.1:0-677 GCA_964567495.1 uncultured bacterium | reverse complement strand
CCGCCGAATCCCGCAAAGAAGAAAAGAAGGCTTCTTCTGAAGAAAAGAAGGAGTCGGAAAAGAAAGGTGGGTTCTTAGGTGCCCTCCGCAGATTCCTTAAGGGAGACGACGAACAGCGTTAATCGGATCGAACTCTCCAAAAGAGTTCAATCCGTAGCGCCCTCGATTACGCTGGCCATCGCGGCGAAAGCCGCGGAAATGAAGGCCGCGGGCAAGGACGTTGTTTCTCTCAGCGCCGGCGAGCCTGACTTCGACACCCCCGAATACGTCAAGCAGGCAGCGGTCACGGCCCTTCAAAAAGGCCAGACCAAGTACACCCCGGCCATCGGCACTCTCGACCTGCGCAAGGCCATCGCGGCCAAGCTTTTGCGCGACCAGGGCCTGACGTTCGCGCCGTCCTCCATCATCGTTTCGACAGGCGCCAAGCACGCCATCTTCAACGTCCTTTTCGCGCTTCTGAACGAAGGGGACGAAGTTGCAATCCCCACGCCGTTCTGGCTCAGCTATCCCGAGATGGTCACGGTCCTGGGCGGCAAATCCGTTTTCCTCGAGACCGACGAATCGACCGACTTCAAGCTCACGGCCGCGATTTTAAAGAAAGGCCTGACCCAGAAAACCAAGGTCCTTATCCTGAATTCACCCTCGAACCCCACCGGCGCCGTCTACTCCAAAGAAGA
>CAZMMY010000363.1:587-2562 GCA_964567495.1 uncultured bacterium | reverse complement strand
CCCGGTAATCGAATATCGCGGCGGAAATACCTTCCGAATTCAGGATTCGCAGGAATTTATCATAGCGGCCGGCGTGCTCCCCGTGGCCATGGAGTATCATGCAGAAAGCGCGCTCATTCGGGGCGGGTTCGTAGCGGTAGAACAGTCTCAGCTTTTCACTTTCGAAAAAGCCTTCCATCGTCAGGCCTGCGCCGCGCTCCCGGTTTCCCTGCGAACGCGGCCTTCTTCATACATCTCTTCGATCACTTGCCGGAACTTTTCCATCACGACCTTGCGCTTAACTTTCATCGTAGGCGTCAGCTCGCCGCCCGCCACCGTCAGCTCCTCAGGCAGAAAACGGAAATATTTGATCTGCTCATAGGGCGCAAGGTGCGCAATTCTGCTCTTCAGCCTTTCCTGGGCCCAGCTGCAGATCTCCGGGTTTTTCAGAAGTTTGTCCAAGGGTTCGCTAAGGCCAAGTTCGGCAGCTTTAGCGCTTAATTCCGAACGGTTCGGCACGATCAGCGCGGTCAGATAATTTCTTTTATCGCCGACTACCACCACCTGCGAAAAAAGCGGGTCTCCCTGCAGAAGACCTTCGATGTTCTGCGGCGACACCTTCTTGCCTCCCGAAGTCGCAATGATGTCTTTCTTACGGTCTGTGATACGAAGGTAGCCTTCGGCGTCCAGCTCCCCCACGTCCCCTGTGTGGAACCAGCCGTTTTTAATACACTCTGCGGTGGCTTCGGGGTTTTTATAATAGCCGGGCATCACACAAGGGCCCTGCGTCAGGATTTCGCCGTCTTCCGCAATTTTGACCTTCGCATTGCCAAGCGGCTTGCCGACGGAACCAAAGCGGAACTCGTCCTCCGTATTGACCGCGATCACGGGCGCAGTCTCAGTAAGACCGTACCCTTCCAGGATCAGAATGCCGGCGCCGTAAAAGAATTCAGCCAATTCACGCGGCAGAGGCGCCCCCCCGGAAATAAAAAAACGAAGCCTGCCGCCCAGTTTTTCGCGGACCTTGGAAAATACAATCTTGTCCGCGATAGCACGCTGAAGCCTGTAACCAAGGCTGCACTTCCCGCTCATTTTGAGCGTGTAACGTTTGCGCGCCACGGAAACAGCCCAGCTGAAGATCTTTTTCTGGAGGGGCGAAACCTTGGCCACTTTTTCGAGCATGCCAGAATAGACTTTTTCATAGAACCGCGGCACTGCTGCCGCTACCGTGGGTTTTACAATACCCATGTCTTCCGCAACGGTCTGCATACTTTCCGCATACCAGATGGAAGCGCCGTGGAACGCCATGAAGTAGTAGCCCGCCATGCGTTCAAACACATGGTTGAGGGGCAGAAACGACAGGGCAACATCCTTGTCTGAGAGCCGGATCCGTTCGCGGGCGCCCAGGTAATTCTGAACAAAGTTCGAATGAGTCAGGACCACTCCCTTGGGATTGCCGGTCGTACCTGAGGTGTAAATGATCGTGGCGTATTCCTCGTTCGAAACCAACGCCGCTTTTTTCTCCAGGTCCTGGGAACGGACTGCGCTTTTCAGGAAATCATGGAAGAGCGTCACCTTGGGATGCTGGTAGCCGGCGTCGTCGAAAAGAATGATGCGTTTAATCCTTGGGTTGTCCAGCAGGGCTGTGGACGTCCGGTGAAGCTGCTCCAGGCTTGAGACAAAGAAAACTTTGACATCCGCATTTTCAACGAAATAGGAAAGGTCTGCGGGCGAGGAAGACGGATACACAGGAACCACAATTGCGCCCAGGCTAAGAATGGCGAGGTCGGCAACAGTCCATTCAGGACGGTTTTCAGAAATGATCCCTATTCGGTCGCCTTTCTGGACGCCAAGCGCCTCCAGAGCAGAAGAAGCGGCTGCCACGCGGGCCTTCCACTCCGACCAGAGAATAGGCCGGTACTGCTTGGTCTGTTTGTCTTTGAAATAGAGGGCCGGTCGGTCTTGATAGCGGTCTGCGCGGGAAAGAAAAATTTGA
>CAZMMY010000363.1:0-577 GCA_964567495.1 uncultured bacterium | reverse complement strand
GCTTCTTCGGATTGCATTAGGTCAGCGAGCCAGGTTCAGAGTAAGAAACAATGTGCTTACTTTAGCGGATGCGTTTGTTTCTTTCAATACTTTCCATGACCTGCCTGCTGCGCTCCGTCTGTTCGCGGATCAGGCGGATTTTTTCCTGGCGCAGAACTTCATTGACGTCCATGTTCACCGCGGCGTTGCGCGTGAGTTTTGCGCTTTCGAGGTTTTTGAGGATCTGCTGATGGATCTTCGCCTGTTCAGAGATGCGCTGCAGCTCCATCGACTGGATGCGCTGGGTCGTTTTTAGCGCTTCGTTCATTTTTAGCATGTCCTGGAGCTGGCGGTTGGCCTCGGCAGCGGAAGCCTGGGTCCCTGCGGACCGGGTTCTTGCAGTTTCGGCAGCCACTCTTTTGGCTTTCTGGTATGTCTTGCGCTGTTCTGGAGTCATTTCGCGGAAATCGAGTGCCGTCAGACCGGCATCCTGCTCTTCCCTTGCAGATGCCGGAGGAGGAGGCGCCTGTTCACTGTAAGCTGCAGAAGCGCCGGTTGAAGAGAGACAGGTAAGCGTAATGAGGAAAAAAGCCAGACA
>CAZMMY010000362.1:0-2567 GCA_964567495.1 uncultured bacterium | reverse complement strand
CGAGCGTCAGCGGATCGTCGCCGGAAATCACGGTAATGTCGCAAAGGTTCAGGATCTGGTCGACCTGGTCCAGGCTGCCCGCGGCTTCCTTAATCGCCACGATATTCGGAAGTTTGGAAAGGCGCGCAACCGTGGACGCCGCCATGCAGACGCCCGTGCGGCCGGGAACGTTGTAGAGAATGAACGGGATGTCGACCTTGCCCGCGAGGAAAGAATAATGGCGGAACAGGCCTTCCTGCGTGGGTTTATTGTAATAAGGTGTCACGACCAGCACGCCGTCGGCTTTGACCTTCTTTGCATGCTGAACCAGGCCCAGGGCCTCTTCCGTGTTGTTGGAGCCCGCGCCGCAAACCACCGGCACGCGGCCGCCCACGTAATCGATCACAAAAGACATCATCCAGCGGTGTTCGGCATGCGACATGGTTGCAGACTCACCGGTCGTACCGCACGGGATTATAATGTCCGTCCCGTTCTTGATCTGGAAATCAATCAGGCCCTTCAGCGCCTTCTGGTCGATCTTGCCGTTTCGAAACGGCGTGACCAGCGCAACCATGGAACCTTCGAATTTCACTCTTTGGTGACTCATAACGCTACCGTCCCTTCGAAAACGAAATGGGCTTCGCCTTCCAGCATCACGTCCGTGATTTTTTCGCCCTGCTTTTTGAAATCGACCGTAAGAGTTTCACCGCCGCTGGTGCGCACATTCACCGGCGCCTTGGTGAAACCGGAAAGACACGCAAGGATAGCCGAAGCCGTGGAACCCGTGCCGCAAGCCAGCGTTTCTTTTTCGACGCCGCGCTCGTAGGTGCGGACATTGATGCTGTGAGGCCCCGTAACTTCAACAAAATTGACATTCGTGCCCTTGGGCTTAAAGTCCTCGTGATAGCGAACCGCGCGGCCCAGCCCGTTCACGTCGATTTTTTCCAGCCCCTCCACAAAAATGACCGTGTGAGGAACGCCGGTGTTGAGAAACGAATAATGCAGGCGGTTGCCCTGGACCTCAAGCTCATCACGCAGGTTCAGGCCCGTCGGGTTCGAAAGCTGAACACGAACGCGCTGGCCTTTTTTGATCTCGGCCTTGATCGTGCCGGCCAGCGATTCAAATTTGAAGTTCGCGGGATAACCCATTTTTTCGCGCGCAAAACGGGCGATGCAGCGGAAACCGTTTCCGCAGGCTTCCGCCTCGGAACCATCGGAATTAATAATGCGCATTTTGAAATCGGCTTTGCGGGACTTCTCGAAAAGGAGCACACCGTCCGCGCCGATGCCGGTATGAAATTCGCAGAAACGGCGGGTCAGCTTGAGAGGATCTTTGACGAGGCCCTTCCGGTTGTCGAATACAATGAAGTCGTTTCCGGAGGCGACCATCTTGGTAAAAGGCAGCGTTTTCATGGGAGGACGTATTTTACCCGGATATGCCTATAAAATCTACCCTAAATCCAGACGGGAAAAGGGTTAAAAAGCTCTCTAGGACCGGTAGGACGAACGGAAGGCCGCCTGCCTGGCCCGCTGCTCCTGCAGCTGGGCGGGCGTCAGCCAATACTGGCGGGTCATGACTGCGGCCTGAGAGGCATTTTGCCCCTGAGCCAGTGCTTCCAGGCGCGCAATTCGCTCAGGGGTGGGCGGGTGTGTGTTTAAAAATGCCGGAATCGTACCGGTTTTGCTCGCTTTCTGCAGTTTCTGGAAAAACCGGATAAGACCATCCTGCCGGAATCCTGCCGGGCCCAGAAGGTAATAGCCGATCTGGTCCGCCTCGAATTCGTCGCCCCGGCCATAGCGGGTCAAAAGGCTTTGCTGGGCGAGCTGAAGAGAAAGCTGCTTGAGTTGTGACTGGTTCCCTTTGAACAGCATATTGGAAAGATATTCTACCCCGTACTGCCGCGACATCCCTTTGGCCGGATGGCGCGCGTAGGCATGGCCGAGCTCATGGGCCATGACGCCCGCGATCTCATCGCGGTCCCCGCCCGCCAGCTTGATCAGGCCGGTGTGCACATAAATCGAGCCGCCGGGAATCGTGAAAGCGTTCGGTGTGGGATCGTCGACCACATAAAACTTGTAATTGAATTCCTGTTTCGGCAGTGCGGCCACGAGCTTCGCGCCGATTTCCCGGACCGAGGCTTCATCCGAAGTGCCGCTAACGACTTTCATTTGCCGGGAGATTTCAGTCTGGGCGAGGGTGCCGATCTTGGCTTCTTCAGCAGGGCTGATAATGTTGAACTGAGAGA
The DNA here is from genome assembly GCA_964567495.1 of uncultured bacterium. Lineage (GTDB taxonomy): Bacteria > Omnitrophota > Omnitrophia > Omnitrophales > Aquincolibacteriaceae > CAYLPP01. Next base: position 342 of record CAZMMY010000362.1, on the reverse strand, counting down.
CCAGAGGCTCCACATAAGCGCAGCCGGAAAGAAAAATCAGCAGTGAACAGATAAGAGTTTTGGATTTCATCGGCAGATACTTTAGATTAAAACGAGCAGACGGTCAATCGGAGGGCTTTATTCATTCGGGTACGGCACAATCAGCTTATGGACGTCCTGGGAAGCCAGGCTCCCCAGCAGCGTTCCCACAATGATGTAGCACTGGCGCCTGCCCATCACAGGCCGGATCAGGCGTATGCGCTTGCCGTCCAGCGCCCAAATGTCGATAAACCCTTTTTTCTTGGTCGAAAGGCGGAGGTTCTCGGTCTTCCATTTGTCGATCTTCGCGCGGGGAATGGACGA
>CAZMMY010000361.1:0-2574 GCA_964567495.1 uncultured bacterium | reverse complement strand
CCCCCCATGCAAACGATGGCCAGAGCAAGACGGCTGTAAAAGGGCCGGATATAGGCCAGAAGTCTTCTGTAGATGTCCATAGAAGGGTCAGACTCTAACATATTCGTTGACACCCCTCAAGGCAATTGCTAGGATGGGCAGAGCTTCAGTATCTAACCTAAATTATTTCAAGGACTTAGGAATGACGAACCCCCTCAAGGTCGCGGTAATCGGCATCGGCCACCTCGGTAAGGAGCATGCCCGGATTTATGCCGGTCTCGAGAACTGCAAGCTTATAGGACTCTGCGACCCTGACCCGGCCAAGAAAGAAAAGGCCGACCTTTACGGCGTTCCCCTCTTTACGCGCTACCAGGACCTGATCGGTAAGGTCGACGCGGTCAGCATCTCCACCCCGACTTCCACCCATTACGCCATCGCGAAAGAGTTTCTGAACGCCGGCATCCATACCCTGATCGAAAAACCGATCTGTCTGAAGCTGGAAGAGGCTGACGAGCTGCTCGAAATCGCGCGCCGCAAAAAATGCTCCCTGCAGGTCGGGCACATCGAACGCCACAATCCCGGTTTTAAAAGAATCGGTGAGATCGCCAAAAATATCCGCTTTTTCGAAATCCACCGCCTCGGGCCTTTCACCGGCCGCATCAATGACTGCGGCGTGGTACTGGACCTGATGATCCACGACCTGGACATTGTGCTCGGCCTGATCAAATCCGAAGTCGTGAGCTTCGATGCCATCGGCATCAACGTGCTGACGCCCTTTGAGGACATCGCCAACGTCCGCATGAAATTCAGGAACGGCGCAATCGCGGACATCACGGCCTCGCGCATGACGTTCGAGAAACAGCGCAAGATCCGGATTTTCCAGGAAGACGCCTACATCTCGCTGGACTTCGAGGCGCAGAGCGCCAAAATCGTCCGCAAAGAAGGCTCGCAGATCAACCAGGAAACCATCGAGATTACCAAGTCCGAGCCGCTGAAAGAAGAGCTGAAATATTTCGTAAACGGGATTTTGACCGGCAAGAGCCTGGGCCATCCCGACGAAGCCGCGCGTGACGCGCTGCGCTTCGCCATCAAAATTGTCAGCGCCATACAGAAAAACAACACCACCCTCGTTTCAAAATAACCATGCCGAAGATATTCATTATCGCCTGCGAGGCGTCCGGCGATCTCCACGGCGCCCACCTTGCACAGGAACTTTTAAAACAGAAACCCGACACAGAGCTGCAGGGCATCGGCGGCCCGCTCATGGCCTCCAGCGGCGTGAAGCTGCACGAAGACATGACAAAGATGTCTGCACTCGGTCTGGGCGACGTGCTCAGGCAGTATTTCAAATATCGTGAGATTTTTTACCGCACGCTGCGAAAGATCGAAGAGTTTAAACCGGACGGGATTGTCATGATCGACTCCCCCGCTTTCAACCTGCGTCTTGCCAAAAAAATAAAAAAACGCTTCCCGGTTTTTTATTATATTTCCCCTCAGCTATGGGCCTGGGGCGGCCAAAGGATACACGACGTCAAAAAGACTGTGACGAAAATGCTGGTCATCCTTCCTTTCGAAAAAAATATGTATGAGCAGGCGGGCGTGCCGGTAGAGTTCGTGGGCCACCCGCTGCTCGATCATATGCACACGAAGGCCGAGCGCGAGACCCTGCGCCCGGAGCTCGGAATCGGAGCGGGTGAAACAGCTATCGGCCTCTTCCCCGGCTCACGCAGACGAGAAGTCGACAGAATCTTCCCGGCCATGGTCCAGGCGGCCGCGCTGATCAAAAAAGAAATTCCGACCGCTTCTTTCTACACGGTGCGTTCCGCCAACCTGCCGGAAGAACCGTTTGACGCCGTGCTCAACGCCAATCCGGGCGTCACCGTCACCATCCTGAAAAATCGTGAAGGGCTTTACCGCGACGCTGTCGCGGCCATGGATTTCGCGCTGATCACTTCAGGCACGGCGACGCTCGAAGCCGGGCTGATTGGGACTCCGTACTTCCTGATGTACCGCGCGTCGACCACAACTTACATCCTGGGCCGCTGGCTGGTCCAGGTGCCATTCCTCGGCCTGGTCAACCTGCTGGCCGGAAAAAGCGTGGTGCCGGAATTCATCCAGGATCTGGACCCGGAAAGAATCGCGAAACAGGCCGTGAAACTTCTTCAGGACCCGAAGGCCTGCGCCGAAATGAAGAAAGAATTCGCGGAAGTACGCAATAAACTTGGGGATGCCGGCGCCAGCCGGCGGGCCGCGGAAGCGGTCTTGAATTCGCTGCGGTAGGAAGGTCTGGATCCCAGCCTCCGCTGGGATAAAATTCGCGCCGATAAGCTGCGTCAGCGCAGCTTATGCGCTCATTTCACTTCTTTTTTACTTCTTCTTTTATGGCGGGAGCGTGCTGCCAGGAAAATTCCGGCTCGACCACGGGGCCGTAACCCGAGGGCAGCGGGAGCGGAAACGTCACGACCTCGTAAGCTCCGGCCATGACTCTTCCCACACCATAAAGCGCTCCCCGCCCAAAACCCGTAAACCAGGTCGGAGGAAAAGCGTCTTCTTTCTTGTGGCGGGCCATTTCGTTGGAGATTTCGAAAATGGGAG
>CAZMMY010000360.1:0-2577 GCA_964567495.1 uncultured bacterium | reverse complement strand
ACAGGGTCCGGGAGACGCTGGACAAAATATAAACGTAATAATCCCTTGAGGGCATTAAAGGATTCTAGAAGACAGGACGAGATTCTTCGCCCTTTTCAGGGGCTCAGAATGACACCTTTTGGGATAACTGGACTTATGAAGAGTGCGCTGATGCCTTCGTGTGTCATCCTGAGCCGATGCGAAGGATCTCGGCCTTACCACACTTTATTCAGCAGGATGAAACCTGCGGAGGAATTAAACTTTACCGAGGATTAAAACGGAGTTTTTCCCGCCGAAGCCAAAGGAGTTTTTCATCAGCACTTCGATATTGGCTTTTCTGGATTTGTTGGGCACATAATCCAGGTCGCATTCCGGGTCCGGCGTTCCATAGTTGATGGTCGGAGGAATTTCGCCGTTTTCCATGGCCAGGATGGCCGCGATCAGCTCAACCGCGCCCGCAGCGCCGATCAGGTGGCCGATCATGGATTTATTGGCGGAGATGGGAATCTTAGGGGCCAGGTCACCAAACGTCTTCTTGATGATCATGGTTTCGGTCTTGTCGTTCAGCGGCGTGGAGGTGCCGTGCGCGTTGATGTAATCGATGTCCTGCGGCAGGACGCCCGCGTTCTGCATGGCCATTTTCATGGCGCGGACCGCTTCCTTGCCTTCCGGGTCGGGCGCTGTCATGTGGTACGCATCGCAGGTCATGCCATGGCCAAGGATTTCCGCGTAAATGTGCGCGCCGCGTTTTTTGGCGTGCTCGTATTCCTCAAGCACCAGAATCCCCGACCCCTCACCCAGCACGAAGCCGTCTCGGTCGCGGCTGAACGGCCTTGAAGCGCCTTTCGGATTGTCATTGCGCGTCGACATGGCGCGCGCCACACAGAATGCCGCCAGAATGCCGGGATAAATCGAAGCCTCGGCGCCGCCCATGACCAGGAAGTCCATGGCGCCGGACTGGATCGCCTCGAATGCGTAGCCGCCGGCGTCTGAAGCTGACGAGCAGGCGGTTGAAATGGAAAAGCTTGGCCCCGTGATGCCGAGTTCGATGGAGATGTTGCTGGTGCATGCGTCGGGAAAGCCGGCCAGCGCCGTGAAGGGATTGATGCGCATGGGACCTTTTTCCATGAGCGTGGTGTGCTGGTTCAGAATGTAGCCGTGGCCCGCCATCGCCGTGCCGATGATGACGCCGGTTTTTTCACGGCCGCCGTTCTGCTGAAAGTTCAGGCCCGCGTCCGCGACCGCCATTTTGGCGGCAGCGACGGCCAGCTGGGAAGTGCGGTCCATGCGCTTGAGGCGCTTGGCGTCGATGAAATTGGCCGGATCGAAGTCCTTGATCTCGCCGGCGAACCTGGTGGTAAAAGCAGAGGTATCGAAAGCTTCGATATCGCTTACGCCCGAGCGGCCTTCACGGAGGGAGTTCCAGAACGCATCCTTGCCGAAACCGATGGAAGAAACAACGCCAAGACCGGTAACGACAACTCGCCTTTTTCCAGGCTTCACAAAGGCTCCGATCTTTTGTTAACGAGCGGAAAGAGCTTCCTTACAAGTCAACGCGATCTTGCGGGCTTCGTGGTCGACGTTCAGTATATTGACGTGGATAGATTCGCCGAGATTGAACTTTTTCTCGAGGTCCGCGGACTGGGTGCCGGGAATCTCGGAAACGTGGACCAGCCCCTCAAGCCCGTTTTCGAGCTCGACGAACAGTCCGAAGTTCACGATGCGAGTAACCTTGCCCGTCATAGGCATGCCGGCCACAAGTTCCTTGGTAAGCTGGTCCCAGGGATCATCCTTGAGCTGCTTCATACCAAGGGAAATTTTCTGGGCGTCCGTATCAATCGACAGCACCATGACGTCAACCTGCTCGCCCTTCTTAAGCACATCGCTGGGCTTGTTGACTTTATGGGTCCAGGAGATGTCGGAGATATGGACCAGGCCGTCAATGCCGGGCTCCAGCTCAACGAAAGCGCCGTAATCAGTCAGGTTGCGGACGGTGCCCTTCACCTTGTCGCCGATGCGGTACTTTTCGGCAACGCGTGCCCAGGGGTTTTCCTGGGTCTGCTTCATGCCGAGGGAAATCTTCTTGCCTTCACGGTCCATGTTCAGGACGACAACTTCAACTTCATCGCCCATCTGGAGCAGTTCGGAAGGATGCGTCACGCGCTTGGTCCAGCTCAGCTCGCTGATATGGACCAGGCCTTCAATACCGGGCTCAAGTTCGACGAATGCGCCGTACGGGAGGATATTGACGACCTTACCCTTGACCTGGGAGCCGGTCGAATACTTCTCGGCCACGCGTTCCCACGGGTTCTGGCTCTTCTGCTTAAGGCCCAGCGAGACTTTCTCGTTGGTGCGGTCGATGCCGATGACCACGACTTCGAGCTCATCACCCAGCTTCACAAGTTCGGAAGGATGGGAAATGCGGCCCCAGCTCATGTCGGTAATATGAAGCAGTCCGTCCAGCTCGCCGAGGTCGATGAACACGCCGAAATCGGTGATGTTCTTGACGCGGCCCTTGAGCAGCTGGTTCTCGGTCAGTTCAGAGATCTTCTTGGCGCGGACCTGGGAGCGTTCCTTATCAAGGAAGTCCTTGCGGGA
>CAZMMY010000359.1:0-2580 GCA_964567495.1 uncultured bacterium | reverse complement strand
AAAGAAAGAACACCGCCACCGGGAGCGCATGAAACGCATCGATGAAGTGCTCAAGGTAGGCCAGGAAGTCATCGTCCAGGTCGTGAAGGAACCGATCGGGAACAAGGGTCCTCGCCTGACCACGCATTTCTCGATTCCCGCGCGCTATCTCGTCATGATGCCCGGTGAAGAAAAAGTCGGAGTTTCCCGCCGCATCGAGGACCGTAAGGAGCGCGACCGCATTCGCGATATTTTCCGAGGACTCGAAATCCCGAAGGGGGTCGGTTTCATCGTCCGTACCGCCGGTGAGGGGAAGGACGCCAAGGAATTCAACCGCGACATCCGGTACCTGATCCGTATGTGGAAGAAAATCCACGGGACAATTTCCCAGAAGCGCGCCCCCGCGCTCATTCACCAGGAGCTTGACCTTGTCGAACGCATCGTACGCGACCACCTGGTTGAGGAGACCGACAGGATCGTAACCGACAGTCCGGACATCCACAAGAAGGTCGACCGTTTCGTCCACCTGTACCTGCCGGGGCAGCAGATCGATTACTCCCTGCATCAGGACAGCGTGCCTCTTTTCGAAAAGTTCAATATCGAAAAGGAAATCGAGCGCACCTTTGCCAAGAACGTGTACCTCAAATCCGGCGGTTACATTGTGATCGAACAGACCGAAGGTCTGGTCGCCATTGACGTTAATACCGGCAAGTTCACAGGCACCAAGAATCTTGAAGAAACCGTCTACAAGACCAACATGGAAGCCGCCGAGGAAGTGGCGCGCCAGCTCCGCCTTCGCGACATGGGCGGCATTATCATTATCGACTTCATCGATATGGAATGGGCTGAGCATCGCCGCAACCTGTTCCGCGCGTTCCGCGACGCTGTCAGAAAAGACCGTGCCAAGACCAACATCCTGAAAATGTCGGAACTGGGCCTGGTTGAGATGACACGCCAGCGTATCCGCGCATCGCTTGAAAGCGCGGTTTACGACACATGTAAATATTGCGAAGGCAAAGGTATCGTCAAGTCGGCCACGACCATGGCCATCCAGACGATCCGCGAGCTTCGCAAGTCGCTTATCCATACGCAAGGCCGCACACTCAACGCGCATGTGCATCCGAACGTCTCGGAAAGGCTTCTCCACCAGGAACGCCGTGCGCTCGAACAGCTGGAACGCCAGAGCCGTAGCAAGATTTTTGTCTACGCGGACGAAAAGCTGCACATCGAGGACGTCAATATTACTTTCGTAAAGTGAGCCGTTGATGGAGATCGTGCTTGGGCTGATTACGGGGCTTGTTCTGGCCGGAGGGGCGGTGGCGCTGGTTCTTGCGCTGGCTCGCCGCCAGCAAGGGCAGGCCGCATCTGCGCAGGCTGCGGTTTCACAGCAGTTCGAGGCTCAGCTGGCCGCTCTTCGCGAAAGTCTGGCGGGCGAAATGCGTGAGATGCAGAAGCGCCTGAACGAGTCGCTGGTTGCCGGCGCGCAGATGGCGGCGGAAAGCTCGCGCAGTTATACGCAGGCGGTGGGCCAGGTTCAGCACCGCCTTGGCGAGCTTCAGCAGGCGACGTCGCAGATGATCGGCATCGGTAAGGACATTGCCTCGCTCCAGAACATCCTTCAGTCGCCGAAACTTCGCGGCGGGCTCGGTGAATTCCTTCTGGCCGAGCTCCTCAAACAGATCCTCCCTGAAGAGCATTTCGACCTGCAGTTTACTTTCCAGTCGGGCCTCAAAGTTGACGCGGTCATCCGCATCGGCGGCAGCCTGATCCCGGTTGATGCTAAATTTCCTTTGGAAAACTTCCGCAGGCTGGCGGAATGCCAGGATGCGGCCCAGCAGCCGGTCTTCAAGAAAGAATTTCTGCGCGACGTCAAAAAGCACATTGACTCCATTGCGGCCAAGTACATCAACCCTGCGGAAAAAACTTTCGATTTCGCGCTGATGTACATCCCCGCTGAAAGCGTTTACTACGAAGTCATCATGAAAGGGGAAGGCGACGGGGAAACCCTCGCGGAATACGCCCAGAAAAAGAAAGTTATTCCGGTTTCCCCGAACAGCTTTTACAGCTACCTTATGGTCGTCGCGCAAGGGCTGCGCGGCATGCGTATCGAAAAGTCTGCGCAGGCCATTCTTGCGGCGCTTGGCCAGCTAGAGACCGAGTTCCGCAAATGTATGGAAGATTTTGATAAAGTCGGCACGCATCTCAAGAACGCGCAGGCTGCCTATAGCGCGGTCGAAAAGAAAATGGGGAAAATCGAGGGCCGCTTTACCCAGCTCGGCCAGCTTTCGGGTGATGAAGCCCCTCCTTTACTCCGGGTGTAGCTTGAAGGCTCACACGGAGTATCTCTGGTTTCATACAAATAAACATCGTGAGTATCTTAATATCACCGACCAGGTAGAAAAGATTGTCCGCACGAGCAAGATTCAGGAAGGTATCGTCCTTGTTTCAGCCATGCACATCACCGCGGGAGTTTATGTCAACGACGCGGAAAACGGCCTGATCGCCGACATTGATGAGTGGCTTGAAAAGCTCTGCCCTTTTAAGGAAGACTATCGCCATCACAAAACCGGAGAGACCAACGGGGACAGCCACCTGAAAAAT
>CAZMMY010000358.1:366-2580 GCA_964567495.1 uncultured bacterium | reverse complement strand
AAGAAACCGAAAGAGCACCGGCGCGAGGGCCGCGCTGATTAAAAGAATGCCGGAAAATATCAAGACAAACTTCAGAAAGGATTTCATTGCAGCTGGAGAGTGACTTCGATTTCCACGGCCGCGTTCATCGGCAGGCTGGCCATGCCGACTGCCGAACGGGCATGCACGCCTTTTTCACCGAAGACTTCCAGGAACAGATCGGACGCCCCGTTCATGACCTGGGGAATTTCATAAAAATCGGGAGCCGCCTGAACAAAGCCGGTCACGCGAAGGAACTTGCCTACGCGCTCCGAGCCGATCAAGTGATGGATGATGCTGATAACGTTCAGCGCCGCGGTCTTTGCGGCTTCTTTGGCCTGTTCCGCTGTCAGGTCCTTGCCCGCTTTCCCGGCCGTGATTTTACCCTCGCTGTCCCTGGAAACCTGGCCGCTTAAATAGGCCGTATTCCCGGAAATAACGACAGGCGTGTAGGAACCTGCGGGTTTGGGCGGCGGCGGAAGTGTAAGGCCGAGCCGTTTAAGCTTTGCCTGAAGATCCATGATGTTTCCTTCCCGTAACCATGGTGGCCATACCCATGGAAAACCGGTGGATGGCCACGCCCCTGAAGCCGCAGGCGCTCATGACGGCAGCTGTGTCTTCAGGCGATTGAAAACTCATGATGGAGTTCGAAAGAAACTTGTACGCCTGCTTGTTGCCGGAAAACACACCGCCAATCAGCGGCAGATAAAATTTCAGGTAAGGATAATAAAGAATTTTCCAGAATATGTTCGTAGGCCGCGTCAGGCAGAGAAAACCCGCCTTGCCGCCGTTTTCAAGAATGCGGTAAACGCCGCTCATGAATGCCTTCATGTCCTGCACACTGCGCAGCGTGAATGCGGAAATGACCAGGTCGAAGCTGTTGTTCTCGAACGGCAGGTTCTGAAAATCCGCACTGACGAGCCGCACGTCGGAAGGAAGCTGTTCGCGGGCTTCCTTCAGCATGCCGGAAGAGAAATCCAGGCCGACGGCTTTGTCCCACGGCCGCGCTTTCAGGAACAGTTCGAGGAATTTCCCCGTGCCGATGCCAAGGTCGAGGATGCGGTTCTGCGACGGCTCCATCAGGATGTCGCGCGCCCGCTTCCGCCAGGAGTCGTCGAGTTTGAAGCTCAGGAACTGGTTCAGGAAATCATAGCGGAACGCTATGGCGTCGAAGTAACTGCGGATCTTGGGCGACTCAGCGATCGAAGACATGGAGGGTTTCGTAGTTGGTGTCGCGCTGCACAGGAACGTAGCCTGCCTCTCGAATCAGGCGGATCAAGTCCTCGCGGCGGGTGTTAACCTGAATGCCGGTCGGCTCGAGAACTTTGTCTTCCAGCAGCGTGCCGCCCATGTCGTCGCAGCCGAAGCCGAGCGCGATCTGGCCCATCTTCAGGCCTTCGGTCAGCCAGCCGCTCTGCACGTGCTCGATGTTGTCGAGCATCAGGCGTGAGATCGCGACGGTCTTGAGGTATTCTTCCCCGCCCGCAGGTTTGAAATGACTCATGCGCGGCGTGCCGTTGGGCGAAAGCGACCAGGGAATGAACGCGCGGAAGCCGTGGGTTTCGTCCTGCAGGTCGCGGATGCGCAGCATGTGCATGATGCGTTCTTCGATGGTTTCAACGTGGCCGTAGACCATGGTGGCTGTGGATTTCAGGCCGCACTGGTGCGCCACGCGCATGGTGTTGATCCAGGTATCGCTCGAGGCCTTTTTCGGGCTGATCAGCTTGCGGACGCGCTCCACCAGGATTTCAGCGCCGCCGCCCGGCAGCGAGTTCAGGCCGGCTTCCTTGAAACGCTTGAACGTTTCTTCGAGCGTCAGGCGGTTCTTCCTGGCGATCATGTTGAATTCCACAACCGAAAACGAGTGCACGTGAACCTGCGGAAACTTGGCGCGGATCGCGCGGATCAGGTCGAGGTAATAATCGAGGGGCAGCTCGGGGTTCACGCCGCCCTGGATCAGCACCTGAGTGCCTCCCAGGTCCGCCAGCTCCTGCACCTTCTGCATGACGGTCTCATGGCTAAGCGTGTAGGCTTCCTTGTCGCCGGGCGAGCGGTAGAAAGCGCAGAAATCGCAGTCCAGCACGCAGGCGTTCGTATAGCTGACGTTGCGGTCCACAATGAAAGTCACGCGGCCTTCCGGGTTCTGGCGCTTCACAATTTCCTGCGCGGCTCGGCCCAGGCGAAGAAGGTCGCAGG
>CAZMMY010000358.1:0-356 GCA_964567495.1 uncultured bacterium | reverse complement strand
AAGCAGCACGCCGTCTTCGAGCGTCAGCCTTTCGCCATCGAGCCTCCTTCCGAGGATTCTGTCATAAATATCGGTCATTACATTCTCCTGACTAATATGAAGGATTGAAAAATTCGAGTTTGGCGGGCGCGGGCGAAATCCCGAGCTCATGCGCCAGATTATAAAAACTTTCCAGGCCTTCCTGGATGTCTGCGCCGAAAGAATAATTCAAATTAAAAAGATAGCCGAAAATCTTCGGGAACTTCGCGTCCCAGAAATTCAGGCCGAGAGCTTCGCGGGACAAGGTCTCGATATCTGCCAGATTTTTCTCGAGGTTCTTCTGCAGGCGTTTCAGGAAGAGCGTGGCTTCCTCCGGC
>CAZMMY010000357.1:0-2586 GCA_964567495.1 uncultured bacterium | reverse complement strand
CTGCTGAGCGACGATGTCTCGTGGAACGACTCATTCCGGGATTTTGCGAAAAAGGTCGGGCGGCCCTGCGAAACGAGCCGTATTGGTATTTTAGTGAAGTGAAAATTTATTTTGGAGAAGAGGTGGTGAAATGGTAAGGGATTCGCAGATTTTCCTCAAACAGCTGGTGAGGCTCCTGGACGGCGCGATGATCGTGCTCGCGTTCTTCTGGACATACGCCCTGCGCCAGAATTTCTACGCATATTACGTGATTCATCCCATGACTCACGAGAAAGTCGTGCTGCCTCTTGCCAGTTTCAGCACCTATCTCTGGCTGCTGCTCCTGATCATTCCTATCTGGCTGTGCATCCTGCAGGCGATGGGCGCATACCGGGAACTGCGGGTCAAGACCGTCAACCAGACCGTCGTGACCGTGTTCCGTTCATGCCTGCTGTCAATCCTGGCGCTCAGCGCGGTGGGCTTCCTGTTCAAACTCGATTATGTCAGCCGCTCATTCATGGGCCTGTATTTCCTCAACAGCTTCGTCCTTATCTGTTTCGTGCGCGCAGTCCAGATCCGATGCTGGCGCCTCATGGCGAAGAGAGATTTTTTCTCGCGCAATATCCTGATTGTCGGCACCGGCCGCCGGGCGCAGGCCGTCATCAAGTCGGTCCGCGGCCACAAGGAATGGGGCCTTCATCTCGTCGGCCTTCTCGACCCGGACCCGGTCTGGGTTGGCAAAGAAGTCGACGGAGCGCCTATTATCGGCGCCCTGCACGACCTGCCGCAGATCCTGGCTAACCATGTGATCGACGAAGTCATCTTCGTCGTCCCGCGCAACTGGATGAGCCTGATCGAGGAAGGCGTTCTGCATTGCGAACGCGTCGGCGTGCGCGCAACGGTCGCAACAGACCTTTTCAATTTCCGTTTCGCCAAGGCGCAGACCAGTGAGATGGACGGCATTCCGCTTGTGTCGTTCCAGGCCACTCCGGTAGGCGAATGGCAGCTGTTCATCAAGCGCACGGCAGACCTTGTTCTTGCCGCTGTCGGCATCCTGTTCCTTCTGCCGTTTTTCCCGGTTGTGGCGCTGGCCATTAAAATGACGTCACCTGGCCCTATCTTCTTCCGCCAGACCCGGTGCGGATTGAACGGGCGATTGTTTACGCTCTTTAAGTTCCGCTCCATGGTCGTGGATGCGGAGGCCCGCCAGAAAGACCTTCTTAAGCACAATGAAATGAGCGGGCCGGTCTTTAAGATCACAAACGATCCTCGCCTTACGCCCATCGGCAAGTTCCTGCGCAAGACCAGCATTGACGAGCTGCCGCAGCTGCTCAACGTGCTGAGAGGGGAAATCAGCCTGATCGGCCCGAGGCCGCCCATACCGCAGGAAGTCGCAAAGTATGAGCCCTGGCAGCGCCGACGCCTCAGCATGCGCCCCGGCATTACAGGTTATTGGCAGATCAACGGCCGCAGCGAGATCAAGGATTTCAACAAATGGATGAACCTGGACCTCGAGTACATCGATCGCTGGTCGCTCATGTTCGATATGAAAATTATTTTTAAAACGATTCCCGTCGTTCTTCTGGGAAGCGGAGCTAAATAATCTAAATTCCCCGGGGTTTGACTCCCGCCTTCATAACGAATAAAATACTGTTCACCTAAAACGCGGAAAGGATTCTGCATGCTTAAAGTTCAGTGTTTTAAAAAGTATTTTTCCGTATTTACGCTTTCATTGTTCGTTCTTTCCGGCTCCTATCCGCACATCTGCGGCGCGGCCGAGGCATACGGCATGGAAACGCCGTCGCCCGTGCCGGTCAAAACCAAGGACCAGAACAAATCCGTCAAGGTCAAAGACGAAAACAAAAAATCAAACGACAGTCTCATCGAGCCCAGCCCGCTCGCGGCGGCTGAATTTTCAGCGTCCGAAACTGCAAATCCTGACGCAAACGAAGACGCCAAGGCCCTCCTGGCATATTTCAGCGGTCTTCCGGAGAAGGGAGAAGACAAGGTAGTGAGCGGTCAGTTTGTGGGCCACGCTTCAACCCCGAGTTCCAATTTTATGGCGGAAAATTACCAAAAACTGGTCAAGGACCTGGAAGAGTCCACCGGCCAGTCGATCGGCGTCATAGGTGTGGATTATGAGCAGCTCTCTGAAAACAATCCCGTTGTGGATCTTTCCCTGACTAACCAGCCGCTGATCGACGCGTGGGAAAACGGCGCGATCCCGACCATCAGCTGGCATGCGCGTAACCCCTGGACCGGCCTTAATGCGCGCGATACTGACATTGACGGGAAGTTCCTCGATGTTCTTAAAGCCGGCACCACTGTCAATACAGCTTATATGGAAGACCTTGACCGGGTGGCTGACGCACTCCTTGAACTTCAGCAAGCCGGTGTCACCGTCCTGTGGCGCCCTTTTCACGAGTCGACCAGCCAGGCTTTCTGGTGGAGCAAGGGGAGTTCCAGTGATTTCAAGAAGCTGTGGCAGCATATGTTCAAGTATTTCACCGAAAAGAAAGGCCTGAACAACCTGCTTTGGGTTTATTCAGTCGCTCCTAAAACCAAGTACAATCCTGAGCGCAAGGCGGAAGACGCTAATTATCCCGG
>CAZMMY010000356.1:2253-2588 GCA_964567495.1 uncultured bacterium | reverse complement strand
TTTACGACCGAGCAGGGCAAGCGCCTCTTCGGCATGATTATCAGCGCCGGCTCACTAGGGGGCATCGCCGGAGGCTTCCTGACCGGCTCCGCGGTCCAGTGGATCAAGACCGAAGACCTGCTCCTGATCACCGCCCTTTTCGTGGGTATCTGCGTGGCGCTTACGCTGGCAACCGAGTCGCTGGAGTTCAAAAGCAATTACGACGAATTCACCGCCGGCAGCAAAGACCCCGAAGCCCCGGACTCCGGCGAGCCTGTCCATAAGATCTTCATCAAACATCCTTATTTCATTTATCTGACCCTGCTCGTGATCGTGGCTAAAATCGCCTCAACCGT
>CAZMMY010000356.1:0-2243 GCA_964567495.1 uncultured bacterium | reverse complement strand
CGAAACTTTTATTTCCGGCAAAGAAGCGCGCACCGCGTTCTTCGGGCACTTCATGGCCTGGCTGAACGTTGCCTCTTTTATCATGCAGCTGCTCGTAACGGGCGTGGTCCTGCGCAAACTTGAAATCAATTCGCTGTGGATCCTGCCGGTCGGCCTCGCTCTCTTTACCCTCGGTGGCTGGTTCTTCCCTCTTTTCGGCGTCATGATGGCCATGCGCGTTTTTGACGGCAGCGTGAACTATTCGATCCAGCAGGCTTCGAAAGAGCTTTTATTCCTGCCCATACCCGGCGCCCTGCGCCCCCGCGTTAAACCCGTGATCGATATGCTGGGTTTCCGCCTGGCCAAGAGCATGGGAGGCTTTTACATTGCTTTCGCTACAACCATCGCCGGCGTGCACAGCAAGCATGTCGGCATCGTGACCATCGGCCTGGTTCCTCTCTGGTTCCTGATCGTTGCCGCGCTGAAAAAGGAATACCCCAAGCTCAAGGCGCTGCACCAGCAATACCAGCCCGCAAGCGGCAAATAACGCGCCATGAGGAAGGCCGCCCTTACCTCCCTTCTTCTCCTGCAGCTTCTACCCGGCCTTGCCGCGTCCGAATCCAAACCCCTGCTGGAGCCCGCTCCTGACTTTAAGGCCAGCCCGGCCTATAAGGCCCTCGCCCGGGCCGGGGTTGGCGCAAAGGAAACGGGCAAGATAGAATATCTTCTGGAGCGGCTGGAACGGTCCTCATGTTTTTTTATCCGGAACCGTAAATCACATAATGGTAAAACCGGGGCCGCGCATCTCCGGCGAAAGTATCAATCCGTCAAAAACGAGATTAAAACCGCGCGGGACTTCGCCCGCAAAGTCGCATCGCGGTCGCGGAAAAGCTCGCTCGAGTATGAAGTCAAAATGAAGGACGGCCGGATTTACAAAGCAGGAGAAATCCTGATAAACGAGCTGGAGCTTCTCGAAGCAGAGCTCCGCAAGGCTAAAACATGAAAACTGAAAAAGCAAAAATCCTGAGTCTGCTGCTGGCTTCGGCCCTGGCCTTACCAGCTCCTCTTTCCGCAGACGGTCCGGTCAAGAAGAACAAAGCACCCCTCTACGTGGAGATCAGCGACCATGTGGTTTTCTACGAAGCCACCAACCTCCTGCGCCTTGACAGGCTCTACCGCAAACTCTTTAACAAAAAAGTCCGCGCGCAGGACGTCAACGTTTACGACGAAGTCCCCGATTCCTCATTCTTCACCAATCGCCACGCGCGCACGCGGCTGAGCGCGGAAGAACTTACAAAAGGCAGTTCGGTAAACGACGGGCCATCGCCGGACGGCGAGCTGACCATCGTTACAGGCAAAACAGAAGGCCTCCATCCCGGCTTTTTTATGAAGGACACGCGGGGCGACAAATATATGTTTAAATTTGACACCGCCGCGAACCTCGAGCTGAACACCTCGGCCGAAGTCATTTCCAGCCGTTTTTTCCATGCCATCGGGTATAACGTGCCGCAGTACACAATCTACACCTTTGCCCCGGAGCGCCTTGTGCCGGGCCCAGAGGCCAGGGTCCGCGCCCGCAACGGTTTCCTGGAGAAACTGACTCCCGGGCGGCTGTCGGAACTGCTTATTCCTCTCCCCTTGACTGAGGAAGGTCACTTGCGCGCTTCGGCCAGCAAATTTATCTCAGGCGAAAATAAAGGCGTATTTAATTTTGAGGGCCGCCGCAAAGACGATCCCGCCGATACAATTGATCACGAGCACATGCGCGCGGTGCGCGCTCTGGCCGTTTTCGGTTCCTGGCTGAACAACAACGACCTCCGCCGCGGCAATACGCTCGATATGTGGGTCACAGAAAACGGAAAGTCGTACCTGAAGCACTACCTGATTGACTTCAACTCTACGCTTGGCGGCGCCGCCGGCGGCGCCAAGCCGCCCATGTTAACGCACGAATATTTCGTCGACTACGGCGAGGCCGTTAAATACTTTTTAGGGTTCGGTTTCTACAAGGGCGACTGGCAGAAGCGCTGGGACGAAGCCGGCCGGAAGGAAAATCCGTCTCCTGCGCAGGGGTATCTGGACAACCGCTATTTTTATCCGGAGAAGTTCAAGCTCCAGTTCCCTAATTATGCCCAGAAGGACGTCACGCGGGCCGATGGTTTCTGGGCGGCCAAAATCATGATGAACTTCACGGACGAAGATGTCCGCGCTATGGTCAAGGCCGGTCGCTACAGCAATCCGGAAGACGAAAAGTTTGTGACCGATAT
>CAZMMY010000355.1:2274-2596 GCA_964567495.1 uncultured bacterium | reverse complement strand
TTTGTTAATGGAGGCGGAAAGCCAGATGACCAGGCCGAGTTCTGCGATCAAAAGAACCCAGAATCCCCCGCCCAGGAGCATTTTTAGAAAAGCCTCGCTGCCCGAAGCCCAGAAAGCCGTCACACCCGTGAGCACGAGCCCTGCTGCCATCCACTGATAAACACTGCGGATAAATGTCTGTTCTGCTACGGCGTAATCGCTCGGGAAATCGGATTTCATACAGTCCTCCTTGGACGGATAAGTGCTTTTATTCTAGTCCCCCGCTTTCGCGGAATCCATTGAATTTATCGGCGTTTGCCCTGAACGTGCCGCACGATCGATA
>CAZMMY010000355.1:0-2264 GCA_964567495.1 uncultured bacterium | reverse complement strand
AAAGCCTGGCGCCGAGCGGCGTAATCTTGTTCATGAACCCGGGAAGCACAACGGTTTTCCCCGCCATCAGGCCGCGGTAGCCCGCGTCGGCCACAGGCGCGGCCTTCATCATAGTCAGGTTGAAAAGGCGCAGGTCGGTCATGCCGGAAGTGTGCTGGAATTCGGATTCGGTCGGGCCGGGGCACAGCACGGTAGCTGAAACACCGGTGCCCTTCAATTCATTCTTCAGTGCTTCGGTGAAAGAAAGCACATAGGCTTTGCTGGCGTAATAAACCGCCATGTACGGGCCGGGCTGGAAAGCCGCGGTCGATGCTACGTTCAGGATTTTTCCTCTTTTCTTTTCGAGCATCGCGGGCAGAAAAAGCCGGGTCAGCTCGGTCAGGCTGGTCACATTCAGCTGAATCATGTCGGTCTGCAGGGCCGGTTCCCCGTCCTGGAAAAACCCGTACATGCCGACGCCCGCATTGTTTACAAGGATGTCCACATGGATTTTTCTCGACTGCACTTCTTTGAAAAGCTCCGACGCCGAACCGCACCGGCTCAGGTCGCAGGGTATCACGACAGGCTCACTGCCGTATTTCTGCCGAATCTCGCCGGCGAGCTTTGAGAGCCTTTCACGGCTGCGGGACACGATGACCAGCGGATGGCCCTCGCGCGCGAAACGAAGCGCCAGCTCATAGCCGATGCCCGCAGACGCTCCGGTAATCAGCGCGGTTTCAGATTTTTTTTGATTCATAAATGTTCCCTGTAATTTTAATGCTCAGAGGTTCATCGTCCGCGATGCCGCACTCCTGAAGCATTTCATGCAGCGGGTGCAGGCGCCGTGAGCGGAACATGTCGGGCACGTCCTTGACCACCCCCTCGAAAACGCCGCTCGCATGGCGGATCTTCACAATATCACCCTCAAAAATCTCTTTTCCGCTCTCATCCATGACCGTCGTTCCCTGCAGAAACTGGCATTCGCCGTACCCCGCGCGCTTGACCGGCACGCCCTTTCCTTCGTTCGTGCCGCGGTCGTCATCGCATAGAAGGACGTGAAAGGTTTTCTGGTAGCCGCGGTAATAAAGCTTTTTTTCTTTCACGTGCCAGACGCGAAAGTTCAGGTTCATCATTTTTTAGAAAGAACCGATTCCACTGCAGCCGTAACCTTTGGGTCCATCGGATCGGTCCCCTGGTCGAAACGCGCTGCGACTTTCCCGTCCGGCCCGACCAGGAATTTGTTGAAGTTCCAGGAAATTCCGCCGTTGAAACCGCTTTCCTCCGTCAGGTACTTGTAGAGAGGGTGCGTGTTGTTTCCCTTTACATCGATCTTGGAAAACATAGGGAAGGTCACATTGTACTTCAGGCTGCAGAACTTCTTGATCTCTTCGTTGGTGCCCGGTTCCTGGCCCATGAAATTATTGGCGGGAAACCCGAGGACCTCGAGCCCCTGCGCCTTGTATTTTCCGTAAAGGGATTCGAGCGAAGCATATTGTTTGGTGTAGCCGCATTTCGAGGCGGTATTCACTATAAGAAGCGCCTTGCCCTCATAGTCAGCCAGCGATTTCTCCTGCCCGTCGATGGTCTGGACCTTGAAGGAATAGACCGTCTTTCCTGAAGAGGCCTCGGCGGAACGGATAAAACCGGCGAACAAAAAAAGCAGAAGAAACAGTTTCATAACTCTCCTTTATTTTTGGCAGGAATTATACAGCCGCCTGTCCGGCGGTTCAATCCCCCCGCAAAAGGCCCCGGAGGAACTCCGCAAAATGGACAGGTTTCGCACCCAGAGCATGTTTCATCTGCTCGCGGCAGCTGAAGCCGTCGCTGACGAGGTCGGTGCCGGCCGGCAGTTTGCGGACCAGTGGAAAAAGACTTTTCTCCCCGACTTTCATTGATATGTCGTAATGTTCGAAACCGAACGCGCCCGCCATACCACAGCATCCGGAAGACAGGATATCGCATGAAACACCGAGAGCGGACAGCACTTTCTTTTCGTAGTCCATCCCCTGAATGGCTTTCTGGTGGCAATGGCCGTGGACCGCGGCTTTTTTCTGTCCGCGCTTCAGCAGCTGCAGGGGCTCTCGCGCCAGGAATTCCGCCAGCAGAAAAACCTGGGAGGACAGCTTTTGCGCGAGCCCATCGCCCGGGAAAAACGATTTCAGCTCGCTCTTAAAAACCGAAGCGCAGCTCGGCTCCAGGCACACGACCGGAATGCCCTGTTCAATCTCCGTGCGCAGGCCGCTGAGAATGTCCTCGCGGGCGCGCTCAGGGAAGGTCTTGGGTGT
>CAZMMY010000354.1:2294-2598 GCA_964567495.1 uncultured bacterium | reverse complement strand
CACTACGCAGGACGCTATTTCCGCGCTGACCCGTATGATGAGTGAAGGCGTTTTCGTCGAAGCCGGACGCAAGGTCGTGGTCGAGAAGAAACTCGAAGGTGAAGAGCTTTCCGTGCTTGCGCTCACGGATGGCACTAAAATTATCCCGCTTGCGACCTCCCAGGACCACAAGCGTGCTTACGATTATGACAAGGGCCCGAATACGGGCGGCATGGGCGCTTATTCGCCGTGCCCGCTGGTGTCCGATGAAAAGCTGGCCGAAATCATCGATCTCGCGGTCAAGCCCATGATCGAAGGCATGGCC
>CAZMMY010000354.1:0-2284 GCA_964567495.1 uncultured bacterium | reverse complement strand
TCCGTACCGCGGCCTGATTTACGCAGGCATTATGCTGACCAAGTCCGGCCCGATGGTGCTTGAGTACAACTGCCGGTTCGGCGATCCGGAAGCCGAAGCGGTGCTGCCGCGTCTCAAATCCGACCTGCTTCCCGTGCTTGCTGAAATTGCCGGCGGCTCGCTTTCCGTCGATGCGCTCGAATGGCACGACAAGGCTTGCCTGACCATCGTGGTGGCTTCCGGCGGTTACCCGGGTTTTTATCACAAGGGTTTCCCGATCCAGGGCCTCCAGGCTGCGAGGACCCAGGAAGACGTCATCGTTTTTCATTCAGGCACCGTGAAAAACGAAAAGGGCGACATTGTTTCCGCCGGCGGCCGAGTCCTGGCCGTGACTGCGCTCGGCGAAAACCTCCGGTCCGCTCACGACAAGGCTTATGAAGCGGTTGCTCGCGTTAATTTTGAGGGAAGTTTTTACCGCCGCGATATCGGCAGAAAGGCTCTTGAGGTTTTGAGATGAAGAAAGTCGCGATTTTGATGGGCAGTGATTCCGACCTCCCGGTCATGAACGAAGCCGCTTCGGTCCTGAAGGACTTCGGCGTGGAATATGAGATCCATGTCATGTCCGCTCACCGCACGCCGCATGCGGTCGGCGAATTCGCCGCCACGGCGCGCGAAAAAGGTTTCGGCGTTTTCATCGCGGGCGCGGGCGCTGCGGCGCACCTTGCCGGCGTGATCGCCGCGCACACCACGCTGCCTGTGATCGGCATTCCCATCGATTCCTCGCCTCTCGTCGGTTTCGACGCCCTGCTTGCCACTGTTCAGATGCCTGCGGGCATTCCGGTCGCTACCGTCGCTGTCGGGAAGGCCGGCGGCAGGAACGCGGGCATTCTCGCGGTCCAGATGATGGGCATCGAAGACAAGGGCCTGCAGGACAAGCTTGCGGCCTTCAAAAAGAAAATGGCAGACGGCGTCCGCGCGAAAGACGCAGAGCTGCAGAAAACGGCTTACTCCAAATAGTGAAAACCACCGCGCTTATTAAGCTCGACCCCAAAGACCCGGACCTTTCCAAGATCCGGGAAGTCGTGCGCGCGAGCCGTGAAGGCAAGGTCGTGGGTTTTCCCACGGAAACGGTTTACGGCATCGGTGTTCCCATGAGCGCGCCCGGAGGCGTCCAGGCCCTCGACAACGTCAAAAAGAGGGAAGCCGGCAAGTCTTACGCCCTCCATATCGGCAGCTTCGATATGCTCGAATTGCTTAAAATCGAAAAGACCCCGGAGTTCCGTTATCTTACGCGCCTTTACTGGCCCGGGCCGCTGACGCTCCTGGTCATGGGGCCGAACAAGGAAAAAGTCGGCCTGCGCTTTCCAAAAAATCGTCTGACCACTGCCATGATCAACGCTTCGGGCGAGCCTTTTCTCGGTACCAGCGCGAACATGTCCGGCGGTCCTTCGCCGGTGACGGTCGAAGACGTTATGAGCCAGCTTGGCGGGCAGATCGATTATCTGATTGACGGCGGCAAGACCGAGTATGCCAAAGACTCCACTATTGTAGACCTGGCCGAAAAGCCCCCCAGAATCGTCCGCAAGGGCGCGGAAGGCGACGCGATCGAAAAGTCACTTGAAAAAATCGCCAGCGGAAAGTTCCCGCGCAAGCGGGTCCTCTTCGTCTGCACCGGCAACTCCTGCCGTTCTCCCATGGCCGAGGGCTGGCTGCGTTCCGAGCTCCGGCACAAGGGCCTGCACGAACAAATTGAAGTCATGTCCTGCGGTATCGGCGCGCGCGAAGGAGCTTCGGCGACTGCAGAAGCCGTGTTTGTTATGAAGAATCGCGAGGTTGACATTTCCGCACACCGTTCCCGTGCCTGCCAGCGTCAGGACATCGAAGACGCGGACATGGTTTTCGCCATGAGCCATGAGCATTACGCTTTTATCGTGGGCCTTTATCCGGGCGCCCGCGAAAAGATAAAAGTCCTGAATATTCCCGACCCCATCGGCATGGGCATGATGATCTACGAAGAAGTCATCAAGGCCATCGAGAAAAAAGTGCGCGATCACTGGAAGGAAATCATCGCAAGAGCCAGCAGGCCGTTTCGTTCGCGTGCGACCACCGCGGATACGAAGTCAAAGACATGATCCTTGATTACCTGAAAAAGAAAAACTACAAGGTCGTGGACTGCGGCACGAGCGGCGCAGAGTCTGTCGACTATCCTGATTTCATGTTTAAGGCTGCGGAAAAAATCGCGTCCGGCGAATGCGTGAAGGGTATCGGCGTGTGCTACACCGGTATCGGCTCGGCGATCGCGGCC
>CAZMMY010000353.1:0-2604 GCA_964567495.1 uncultured bacterium | reverse complement strand
GCTCGGTCGTAAAGATGTCATTGGCCAGGAGCCAGAACTGGGTCGTGATTGTGATGGTGAAAGAATCGACCCAAACATAAAAGGGGCCCGAAAGATAGGGCACGTTCATGCGGAACAGGGCCCAGAACACCACCAGGTTGAACGCGAAGAAGCTCAGGATAGCCGGGAAGAAAACTTTTTTGGGCAGCATGCGCGACAGCTGGATGTAGACCGCCACCACGAAGATCAGGAACAGGCCTTCGGCCATGTACGCGTAACGGAGGTTCTCGGCGCCGAGGTCTTCGATGAAAAGGGAGCTGCGGATGGGCTTCAGGATGTAGACAATGGCGATAGTGAGGAAAAAATAACCGGCCATGAAGAGAGTTTTCGCCCTCTCTCCGGGCCGGACGTCAAAAAGTCTCTTGATAAATGTCATGCACTTTCCTTAATCGTGAGGAAGTATCTTACCTTCAAACTCCGGAGTGTCAAAGCTGTTTTCTGAAGCAAAAGAAAGGTTGCCCGCCGGACGGCGAGCCCCTACAATCTTTTCCAGCCAAACAGGAGCCGAAATGCCGGTTTTATTTCAAACCCTGCTTATCTTTACGAACGACGCGTGCGGAAGGTCTGTCTCTGATTTCATGCGGGACTGCTGATGGAACATCAGGGCGGCCTGAAAAGAACGCTCGGCCTCTTCGCGCTGGTTGCCTACGGGGTGGGAGACACCCTGGGGGCAGGCATTTACGCCCTTGTCGGCAAGATCGCGGGAACGGTCGGCCCGGTCTGCTGGATCGCTTTCCTCGTCGCGCTTGTGATCGCGGGCTTTACGGCACTTTCCTATGCCGAACTCGGCTCCCGTTTTCCGTATGCTTCCGGAGAAGCCCACTATACGTATGAGGCCACGCGCTGGCGGATTTTCTCCCACGGCGTCGGCTTTCTTGTCTTCATGTCCGGCATTACGTCCATGTGCGCGTCTTCGCACGCGTTCGCGGGCTACCTCGCGCGTATTTTTCCATTCCTGCCGCCTTCCCTTATCGTGATCGTATTTTTCGCGGTCGTGGGCGCGATCACGGTTTCGGGAATCGAAAACTCTTCTAATATTAACCTGCTATGCTCCGTAATCGAAGTTTCCGGCCTGCTGATCGTGATCCTTGCCGGTGTTTTTTTTCTGGGCAAAAGCGATGTGAACTATCTTTCTTTCGCCCCGGAGCTTGCCGGGCAGGGGAAGACCCAGGCTGTTCTCAGCGGCGCGGTGCTCGCCTTTTTTGCGTTCATTGGTTTTGAAGACATGGTCAAAGCCAGCGAGGAAGTCAAAGACCCGGAGAAAAACCTCCCGCGAGGCATTCTGATGACGCTCGCAATTACCGGTGTCATTTATATCCTGGTCGCGCTGAGCGCCGTGACCGTGCTCGACCTCCAGACGCTGAAGCATTCCACCGCTCCCCTTATGGATGTGGTCAAGACCGGCTTGCCCTTCATTCCCATCTGGATTTTCACGGCTGTCGCGCTTTTCGCGGTTTCCAACACCGCGCTGGTAAATTTTATGATGGCCAGCCGCATCCTTTACGGCATGTCGCAGGACGGCCTGGCCCCGAAATGGTTCGCCAAAGTCCATCCGAAATTCAAGACTCCGCATGTGGCGACGCTTTTCGTTTTCGGCGTTGTCATTACGCTGACCCTGACCGGTAACCTCATGCTGCTTGCCCAGTCGACAGCCGTCCTGCTTCTCTGCGCGTTCTTCAGCGTAAACGCCTCGCTTTTGATCCTGAAACTGCGCAAAGGCGGGGACGAGGCCCCTTTCAGAGCGCCTTTCTGGGCGCCTGTTCTGGGCCTTTTGTGCTGCGCGGGGCTCCTGTTTTACGCTTCGCCGCCGGCGCTGCTGACCGCGCTTGCCTTGCTTGGCATTTCTTTCACGCTTTTCTTTTTAACAAAACTCGTCAAATAAGGAGACTCGTTATGGGGCAGTCGGTTTCACAATGGATCGCGGAATGCCACGGCAGCGCAAGAACCAAGGGCTTCTGGGACAAGGAACGCAATGTCGGAGAGATGCTGATGCTGATCACTTCCGAGCTTGGCGAGGCGATCGAAGCGCACCGCCACGGCCGCTTCGGCGTGGAGAGAAAAGATACTTTTGAGGATGAACTTGCCGATACGGCCATCCGCCTCTTTGACATGTGCGGCGGCCTCGGCATTGACCTTGAAAAACAGATCGAGTGGAAAATGTCTTTCAACAAAACCCGTGAAAAGCTTCACGGTAAATCATATTAAGGAGAGTGCGGAATGGAACCAATCAAGCAGATGAACAAAACAGCAGACGAATTCAAAAAATTTATCATGCGCGGCAACGTCATCGACATGGCGGTAGGCGTCATTATCGGAGGTGCGTTCGGCAAGATCGTGACTTCGCTGGTTAACGATATCGTCATGCCGCCCATCGGCCTTCTCGTGGGGAAGGTGGATTTTTCGAACCTCTTCCTGAGCCTGAACGGCCAGTATTATCCGACGCTCGCAGCCGCCCAGAAGGCCGGGGCGAGCACCCAGAAGTCACGAGCGTGCAGTAGTCTAAGGGTGAAAATAGAAATGGTGGCCTTGGTGGTCTGCGTGGGTATCAAACGGGGTGCGCGTTGC
>CAZMMY010000352.1:0-2610 GCA_964567495.1 uncultured bacterium | reverse complement strand
AGGCGCGGAGAAACGGCGCTTTTGACTGCCGAGAGGTCTCCGCGCCTCTCCGCCCTTAGTCCTTGCAGAAGCCGGAGCCCGTACGCTCGCGGACAGGACAAAAAGGCCCCGCGCCCAGCGGTAAATCAGGCTGCGGAGAAAATACGGCGCTTTAACAAGAGAAGGTAGGAAGGGAAATGCCTATCGCCGTCTGCGAAAGACAAAAAGCCAGCGCAGCATTCCTAGCGGCGGCGCCTGTCCTGCACAGGCAAAAGGCCTTTAAGGAAAACGCGGTCCCAGTCATAGAAAACCAGAAGCAGGACTAGAAAAGCCGCCAGGTCCGGCAGTGAGACCGGACAGAGCCGGTACATGACCACCGCAGCCAGCGCGGCAAAATAAGGATAGATGCGGCGGATTTCCCAGGAAATCAGCGCGACCGGAAACAGCAGGGCTGAACCGATCATAAGAGCCGTAACTCCCACCCAGGCGGCATCGGGAGCGTTCAGCGCATGCTTGATGATGGAATTATTAAAGTGCGTCAGCGTCAGGCAGTCCTGAATCATGAATTTCTTAAGGCTCCACGGCTTCAGCCACATCAACCCGAGCGCAGTGAGCTTTACCCACCCTGAAAGAAAATAAGAAAACGCGATCACTGCCCGCATCAGGAAAACCGACCACCCCATGACCTCGTCAGGGCGCGTGTCCGCCGGCACGCGTTTTCCTTTCTGCTTCAGGCGTTCATCGACTGAAAAGCCTGCGCCCGACGGCACGTAAGCAAGAAAGAAAAGAAGGTATAAAAGGATCATGCCGTGAAACGCATACGTACCGTAAGAATAAAGGACGCCCTGGTAAAGAAAGAAAAGGACGGTCGAAACCATCAGCGCGGGCCGCGTCAAAAAACCAAGCAGAGAAAAGAGAAGCGAGACGGTGAGTAGAATTTTCAATCCGGCCAGGTTCGACGCGGAAGAAAGCAGGCTTTCCATCAGTTCCCGCGGAATTAATTTCAGAAAACCCCGGGGAGTAAACCAGACGGTCGAAACTTCCGCGAAGGATTCCAGGCTTTCCATAGAAACGTAGAGGATGGCGGCACACGCAACGATCATGCGGACCACGCCGAGACGCGATGCGGGCGCCATACCGATGATTTTGCGTTCAATCATGAAGGTTTCCTCAGGGGCCGGCCGGCGAAACGCTGGATCATATAGCCGCGCTCAGGGTCATAGGGATCGTGGAGAAAATCCCATTTCCATTTTTCAACATAGAGCTCCCGAACTTCAGGCCCGACATTCTTACGGACCTTCTTTTCGTAAGCACCGGCATAGGAGGCCGCAAGCGAATCGGAAAGCCCTGGGTTCTGAAAAACAGAGCGCGCGAAATGTTTAAGCCGTCCGTTGGCCAGCACAGGCAGGATCAGGCGGTGTGAAAGCGACAGCGCCGTCCCCCCATCCACCATGCAGCGCACCTTGAAATACTGGGCAGTCCTGTCTTCCGAGCGCGCATACGACGGGAAATGGGTAAACGGATAAACTTCGCTGAAAGTCCTGAGCTGAAAACAGACAAAGACGGTGAACAGCAGGAAAAGGAACTGCGGGCGGCCCTTGGTGTTGATCTTCTGGGTCAGAAGAATGGAGATGAAGAGCACGATCCCCAGAATTACGAAGATTTTAAACTCGAGCGGATGGTTCCACATGGCTTTGGATATTATCGGCACCCCCCCGGGCGGTCTGTACAGAAAAACTCAATTCTCTCCGGCGGGTTCCAGCTCCAGGGCCGGGAGGTAAAGGCCCTTGTATTCCCTCTTCCACCAGGCCCCTGTCTGCGCCCGTTCCCGGAAATCTGTGAATTTATAGTCATAAGCCGCGGCGCGGATGAAACGCGGAGGCTTGCCTGCAAAAGGATTATCGGCCAGCAGGGCCAGAGCCTCCGGCTTTCCCTGAATCAGGCGGACGGCCAGGTTGACGAACCAGGCGCTGTCCTCCGCCCTGCCCAGGGCAGCGAACCACATCTGCCAGTCCAGCCGAGGCTGGTGCGGCGCCACGGCAAAAGGGAGCCGGGCCGGATCACCCGGTTTGAATTTGAATCCGTAAGCCTGCCAGTGCTCGCCGTCGTACGAGCCTTCGATAAAAATTTCCTTCCGGCTCTTTGTCATGACCGCAAAAAGACCGTAGCTGTTCAGGCTGTGAAAAGGATAAAAAAGTCTTTCCAGGGTCATGGCCGCGCCGGTCCAGGGCAGGCGCACGCGCATGGGCCGCGCAATCTGAGCGGTACCGGTAAAAAAGAAAACTGCGGCGGCAGGAATCGCGAACAACGAAACCCATTTTCCGCGTGCGGTTTCTGCGGCCTGAAACCTGCTGCGGAAAAAAGCGGGCCAGAACATGTCGTCCGCCGCGCACAGGCACAGCGCGATCGTCAGCCAGTTGAAAAAACAATAATTCCCTGTGACGACAATCAGCAGCTGCAGCGAACAAAGAGCCGCGACGGCGAAATGACGCAGCCTGCGCGGCGCAAAAAGAAGGAACGGCGCTCCAAGTTCAATCGCGAACATGACCGCGCACGAAAACTTGTGGAACCAGAGCGGAAGCTGATGCGCAAACCAGCTGAGAAGGTTCGGCAGCGGCTGGGTTTCATAAT
>CAZMMY010000351.1:708-2635 GCA_964567495.1 uncultured bacterium | reverse complement strand
CACCCGGCTCTACAAGAAGTCCGTCGCGGCCGCTTTCCATGATATCAAGCACCCCGCCGAGGCGCGTGGCGATCACGGGCGTGCCGATCGCCCCGGCTTCTACAATCACTCGCCCAAAAGCTTCGGGGACCAGCGTCGACAGCACCAACATGTCGGAACCCGCGATCAATTCGGGAATGTCGCGGCGCGTACCGAGCAGTTTTACGCACGATTCGAGATTAAGCTGCTTCAATGTCTCAAGAATCCGGGCCGTATATTTGGTCCGGCCTTTTCCTTCGGAACCAACCAGAAAGACCTCCAGCGGCTGCTGCAGTTCCCGTTTGAGGCGGTGGACAGCTTTCAGAAATTCAATGTGGCCTTTGATAGGCGTCAGACGGCCGACATTGATGATGCGCAGCGGCTGGCCCGGCGCTTTTTTCCTGTCCGCGAGCGGGGCCCAGGCAAACTGCGAAAGATCCACGCCGCGGTGCACCAGGCGGATGCGCTCCGGCGAGACCTTGAAGTCGTCTATCATGTGGCGGGCGATCACGTTCGAGATCGCAATGACTTTTCTACCCCAGCCCATCACAATACTGAGCGGATGCGCCTTGTAATAGCCGTGGCAGGTCGTGACGAAATGGACGCCGGCCTTGCGCGCGGCAAGCCAGGCCAGCCACGCGGGCACACGGCTGCGCGCGTGCACGATGTCGATACGCTCCTTCTCGATGACTTCGACGATTTTCGGGACGACCGAAAGCGAGAAAATGGATTTTTTCTGCACGGGCAGGGTGTAATGCGGCACTCCGATTTTCTGCAGTTCCGAAACGAGCTCGCCACCGGAAGAAATCACCACGGTCTGCTCCCCGCGCCTTTTCATGGCGCGCGCAAGGTCGATGACGCCGCGTTCGACGCCGCCCACGTGGAGCGACGGCAGGATTTGCAGGACCTTCATAAGATCTCCTGGAGTTTTTTCTTTAAAATTTCGTTTTCACGGTCGGCCAGCGCGGTGCGCTCCCCCGCTTCTTGTTTCATGAGCGCCGCCTCGAGCCCGGCAATGTCCGTGAGCGTCACGCCCGCTTCGCGCGAAAGCACCTGGTGAAACCTGCGGTGTTTCGACGGCAGTGCGGCCGAATCCAGCTTTAAAACTATGACTTTTCGCCCTGAGCGGATGGCTTCCGAAATCATGGAAACACTGTCTTCAGTCACGATCAGGACCTGTCCGAGCGCCATCATGCCCGGCACCACTTCGCGGCGCGAATCCTCGCGCGCGACGACCATGAGCTGGCAAGCCTTTGCCCGGGAAACTTCGTCTTTAAAAAACTTTTCGCCTTCTTCGGACGTGCGGCGCGAGGTCGTGACCGCGTAGTCGCCGTCCAGTTTTTCCGCGACTTTATCCAGAATAAAAAAAACTTTTTTTGTGTCTTCGAGCCCGATCCGGAATTTCCGCGTCGTGCCGCCCCAGAAAACTGACCAGCGGATACGCTCCGGGTCGCGGAGCGAAGGCGCGAGCGCCGCAGCCGAAGCTTCCATGCCGTCCGTGTCCATCCGGGCCGGAGCAAGCAGGATGCGCATCGCTTTTTCGGGAATCAGCCCCTGGTCATGCGCCGGGATCAGGGCCAGATCGTATTTGAAAAGATGAAACGGAAATACCGGCTTCAGGATCACGATGCTCTTGGCGCGGTTATCACGAGCGACGCACAGGTTCAGAGGCGTCAGGCTCGAGCCCGCCGAGATGATAAAGTCCGCGGAAGCAGCCGCTATCTTTTCCGCCGTTTCTTTTTCAAAGAAAAGTTTCAAGGCACCCAGGTTTCCCTGCGCAAACGGCAGGAAGACGAGCGCGAACCAGGGAAACAGAAACCGGTGCAGGCCGCTTTTAAATTTCACCTGCAGGGTTTCAACCGGATATTCCATACCCGGCCTGCCATACTGCGAATCAATGGTCTGGAAC
>CAZMMY010000351.1:0-698 GCA_964567495.1 uncultured bacterium | reverse complement strand
CACGCCTTCAGACTGCTTGACGTGCCCCGGCTTGCCGTCTTACAGAATCAGGATGCGCTTGGTCCAGGAGTACTTCCAGCGTTTGACGGCCCAGAGCCACTGCTCGGGCTTTTCTGTAATCTCTTTTTCAAGCAGCGACACATAATGCGCCGCGGCCTTTTCCACTTCCTCGGGTGATCCGGTTTTCATTTCAATCCCCGGATACACGTGAATGTCGTAAAGCGTTTCGCTGTTCCGCCGGCCCATGAACATGGGATAGGCCGGAACACCCGCGCGGAACGCCAGGTCGAACGCTCCCGTGGGCACCGTGGTTTTGCGTCCCAGAAATCTCAGGATCACGCCGCCATGCTTGCCTGAATCCTGGTCGCCCAGCAGGCCGACCAGTTCCTTTTTCTTGAGACTTCGGAGGAGCCCGCGGATGCCCATGCCGGTTTCAGTCACATGGAAGCCCGCGCGTTCGCGGATGTCGGTGACGATCTGGTTCATCCGCGCCATTTTTTGCTCACGGGCAAGCACCAGGACCTCCCGGTTCTTGCTGCGCGCGTAAAGCTGGAGAAGTTCCCAGTTGCCGAAATGCGCGGTCAGAAAAATTCCGCCCTTATCCAGCGCCTTGTAAAAAGTTTCGGGAGCGTTTGAGCTGAAAATCTTCTGGGGGGCCGCTTTGCTCAGGACCGGAAGGCGAAGGATTTCGACCGCCG
>CAZMMY010000350.1:0-2635 GCA_964567495.1 uncultured bacterium | reverse complement strand
AGCCATGCGGTATGCGGGCCAGGCGGGCGTTAAATACCTGACGCTCTACGCTTTTTCGAAAGAAAACTGGCAGCGCCCCAAACAGGAAGTCGGTTTTTTGATGGCGCTTCTCTCCAATCATCTGGACAGAAACCGCCAGGACCTCATGAAAAACAACATCGCTTTCAAGGCGATCGGGAGGCTTCAGGACATGCCTCAGGAAATTCAGCAGAAAATCGCGCGAAATGAAGCCGAAACTGCCCGCAACACCGGGCTGACCTGCACCGTGGCGTTCAGCTATTCCTCCCGCCTTGAAATGGTTGAAGCCTGCCGCGAACTTGCGCGCAAAGCCGCGCGGGGCGAAGTCAAACCCGAGGAAATCAGCGAAAACGATTTCTCGCACCACCTTTATACGAAAGACCTGCCGGACCCCGATCTTCTTGTCCGTACCAGCGGTGAAATGCGCATCAGCAATTTTCTGCTTTGGCAGATTTCCTACGCCGAACTCTACATTACCGACAAATGCTGGCCCGAATTTAATGAGGAAGAATTCGGTAAAGCCCTCCATGTCTATGCCCAGCGCGAACGCCGCTTCGGCAAGACGGGGCAGGCGGTGAGCTGGTCATGAGCGCCGGACAGCTGGCAAAAAGACTGATTTTTTCCGCAATTTTCGTTTCCCTTACCCTGGTCACTATTTTCGCCGCCCCCGACGGCGTGTTCTTCGTGGTTGTGGCTGCATTCGGCCTGGTTGCGCTGTATGAGTTTTATGACCTGGCGGAAAAAAAGAACATCGAGATCAACCGGTTCCTGGGCCTCTTCTTCGGCGCTGTGGTCTGTCTTTCGGTTTACCATAAGGCGGAATCCGCCGCGCTCGCCGCAGCATGCCTGGCGCTTTTTGTTTTTAATTTCAACCGCAAGGAAAAGTCGCAGGCCCTGCTTTCTACCGCGGTTACGGTCTTCGGCATCATTTATATTCCCTGGTTCCTGGCGCATCTGATCAAGATCAAGGACCTTCCCGGGGGGGCGCAGTGGGTGTTTTATTCTCTGCTTCTCGTAAAGGGCGGGGACGCTTTCGCTTATTTCATCGGCCGCAAGTACGGCAAGAACAAACTCATCGAGCATATCAGCCCGAACAAATCGGTGGAAGGCGCTATCGCCTGCCTGGCCGGCACCATCCTGCTTTCGCTCCTTTCCAAGATTTACCTGCCGGCCGCATCCTTTCTGAACCTCTTCATCCTGGGCGCCGCGCTGGGCCTTCTTTCGCAGTTCGGCGACCTTGCGGAAAGTCTTCTGAAAAGGGAAGCGGGCGTAAAAGATTCGGGCAGCATTCCCGGCCTGGGCGGCATTCTCGACATCCTGGACAGCATTATCCTGACCGTGCCGTTCGTTTATTACTACGTGCTTCATTTCATCCTGAAGGCCCCGCTTTGAAAAATATCGCCATTGCGGGTTCCACCGGGTCTATCGGTAAAAGCGCCCTCGCTGTAGTCCGCTCGCATCCCGGGCATTTCAAAGTCAAGGCCCTGGCTGCGCGCCGCAATGCGGACGAGTTGGCCGCGCAGGCCCTCGAATTCAAACCCGAAGTCGTCTGCATTTACGACAAGAGCCTGGCTGCCGGCCTCGAGAAAAAGCTTCGCCCTGCGAAGATCCGCGTCGTTACGGGTGATGAAGGGCTCATAGAGATCAGCACACTGCCCTCGGCGGACCTGGTTCTTTTCGCGCTGGTCGGCGCTATCGGCCTGCGCCCGATTTTCGAAGCCGTGCACAAAGGCAAAGCCGTCGCAGTCGCCAATAAGGAACCGCTTGTTATGGCAGGCCGCCTTCTTATGGAAGAAGCCGCCCGCCGCAAGGCCAGCATCCTTCCGGTCGATAGCGAGCATTCCGGAATGTGGCAGTGCCTCGAAGGGCGCCATGAAACCAGCCTTCGCAAGCTGATACTGACTTCGTCAGGCGGCCCTTTCCGGACCGCGAAAGGTTCGCTCGCCAAAGTGACGCCTGCCCAGGCGCTCAAGCACCCGCGTTGGAAGATGGGCCCCAAGATCACCATTGATTCCGCCACGCTCATGAACAAAGGGCTCGAAGTCATCGAGGCCGTCAATCTTTTTGATATGCCCGCGGAAAAAGTCGGCGTGCTCATCCATCCTGAAGCCATCATCCACGCAATTGTGGAGTTCGTGGACGGTTCGCAGCTGGCGCACATGGGAATCACAGACATGCGCCTGCCGATCCAGTACGCCTTCACGTATCCCGAACGGCTCGACAGCCTGCCCAAGCTCGACCTGGCTTCGTGCCGCACTTTTAATTTCGAGAATCCCGACATGAAACGTTTTCCGTGCCTGGCGCTCGGCTATGAAGCTGCGCGCGAGGGCGGGACGATGCCGGCCGTGCTCAATGCCGCGAATGAAATCGCGGTGGAGGCGTTCCTTGAGAAAAAGATCCCGTTCCTTAAAATTCCGCAGATGATCGAAAAGTCGATGCGGAAACACAAAAAAATCGCGCGGCCTTCGCTTGAAGACGTGCTTGCGGCCGACCAGTGGGGCCGCCGTTTCGCCATGGAGCTTGTATGAGTTTTCTTCTTTCTGTTCTTACCGCGCTGATCGTTCTCGGCATCCTGATTATTATTCATGAATTCTGCCATTTCATCGCCTGCCGCATG
>CAZMMY010000349.1:0-2637 GCA_964567495.1 uncultured bacterium | reverse complement strand
ACCATCGGGGTTTTCGACTTTTTTCTCGATGACTTTGCGGAACTCATTAAGCTCACGTTTGTTTTCTTTCAGGATGATGAACCGGCCGGCCTTGAGCTTGCGAGTGAGGTTGTCCACCTTGCGCACGGCGATCTTGCCGCAGTCGATCCAGAGTTCGGGCACACCATGGTCGCCAGGAATGACAAGATCAGGCTTGTAATGCATGTCGACGCCCTTTTCAATAACCAGGCGCGGGTCGTGGTAAAGGCAGTAGGCCAGAAGCTTCAGAACGACATGGTGGCGGGATTCCATGTCGTTCTTGACCAGAATCATTTTCTCACGGACCTTAGGCCGGCCCGGGAATTCCATCAGGATATCAAATGTGAATTTTTCGATCACAGGCCGAGGTAGCGGCGTATCTGCGGGGCGATTTTGTCGCGGGTCCAGGGCGGATCGAATACAACTTCGACCTGCACATCTTTGACGCCGGGCACGCCGGTGATTTTATTTTTGACATCCTGCCGCAGCCAGTCTCCCATACCGCAACCGGGCGCCGTCAGGGTCATACGTACATTTACGCGGCCTTCATTCTCCGCGGTAGACCAGCCCCAGGTCCACGATGTTGTGCGGGATTTCAGGATCGTAACAGGTCTTGAGCTGGTCCCAGACGAGTTCTTCCATACTTTTCTCGCGGCCGGTGGAATCAAGCAATGAGGGCTGGGCTGGAACTTCTTTTCCGATGGCGTCGGCATCGCGGCCCGCGATACTGGCCATCTGGCCGATGTCGGTCGCAACGGTGAAAGCGCCGCCCAAAGACTGGAGAATGGTCAGATGCGTGCCCTGAAAGAGATTGATCTTCCGCCCGCTCGGAATTTCGGTCGCTTCACATTCCCTTTTGAGCGTGACGGATTCGCGCGGCTGAGGTTCCAAAAATTACTGCGCCCCCTGCCGCTCCGCGGGATTCCTGACGAAGCGCCAGTGCCAGGGTTCGTAGCTGTTCTCGGGCGTTTTTTTCGGATAGGAGAGCTCGAATCCATAGCGGCCCGCGTTTTTCTGAAGCCAGCCGTATTCGGGGATTTTCTCGAAGTCAGCCGCAGTCTGGCCGCGGTCGGAGTCGCCATTGACGCCTTCCAGGCTGATAAAGTCGATGGCCTGCCGGTCCGGGTCGCCGTGCTCGCTGTGGCCGGGGAGAGCGACCCAGCGCCGGGTCTCGGTGATCGAATATTTGTGCTTCGCCAGGTAATAAATGAAAAGATAAAGCTGATAGGCAGGAGAACGGTAGCCCGACTCAATCAGCAGTTCCTTGCCCGTGTCCTTGTGCATCTGCAGCATCATTTCCTGATAAGCTTCATAAGACCATCGCGGCAGGTACTGCGGGTCCAGGACTTCCCGTTCGCCATTGACCGTTATCACCTGGCCGGAAATACGGGTCAGCGAATTGCCCGGGGATTTGAACGTTCCGCCCTGTTTCAGGGTGCGGACCTTTTCAAGAAAGGCTTTCTGCTCGGCATTCAGTCCCTCATAAAGATCTTCAAAATTGATGAGCGGAGCCTGGCCCTTTTTCTTGACAGCGGGAACCCAGGTCTCCCAATGCTTCAGGATCTGCTTGACCAGCTTCTTTTCCTTGCCGGAAATCTCGCCGGGTTTCGGGGCGCAGCCGGAAACAGCGAACAGCACGAGCATAAGGCAGGCGGAGAAACGTACGAATTGCTTTACCATGCGATTTCCTTTCGTTCGCGAAAAAAACGGCCGGTGACCTCAGGCTTCACTTCGGAAGCCAGCCATACCGCGGTATCGGCTCCTTCCTCAACGCTCTTGACCGCGTTCGGGCCGCCCATGTCGGTGCGGACCCAGCCCGGGCACATGGAGTTCACGGAAACTTTGTCTTTGAGCTCCGCGGCCAGCATACGGCTGAGCGCGTTAAGAGCGGTTTTGGAAAAACGGTAGGCGGGCCACCCGCCTCCCATTTCGGAAAGCTGGCCAAGGCCGCTTGAAAGATTAATGATTCTTCCCTTCTTTTTAACGAGAGCCTGCGCGGCGGCCTGCGACAGATAAAGGGGCCCGAAAAGATTGGTCTCGAGTGTCTTCTCCAGGATTTCAGGCTTGAGCGCCAGAACAGGCGTATTTTCACCTTCGTCACCGAGCATGACCGCCGCATTATTAATCAGGACGTCGATGCCTGCAGGATATTCCTTATCCAGGAAACCTTTGAATCTGGAAATAGACTCGCGCGAACTGACGTCAAGCGGC
The DNA here is from genome assembly GCA_964567495.1 of uncultured bacterium. Classification (GTDB taxonomy): domain Bacteria; phylum Omnitrophota; class Omnitrophia; order Omnitrophales; family Aquincolibacteriaceae; genus CAYLPP01. Next base: position 408 of record CAZMMY010000349.1, on the reverse strand, counting down.
GCAAAAACGGCCTCGCCGCCTTCTTTTTTGATTTTTTCGGCGGCCTCACGGCCCTTCTTTTCATCGCGGGCAGTCAGGAGGACGTGAAAACCTTTTTTTGCGAGCTGGCGGCAGATTTCGAGGCCGATGCCCCGGGTGCCGCCTGTGACGACGGCGGTCTTTTTTTCCATGGAGAAACTAGGCTTTGGCGGGTTTTTCGCGTTCCCGCTGGGCGAGGTATTCGAGCACATCCTTGATCAGGATGATGCTGAGCGGGGTGCCGTCTTCATTGATGACGGGCACGTGGCGGAAGCCCCCCATGGCCATCTTGTTGACCACAAACGCAATGGGATCGTCGGGCTTCACGAACTCGGGGTTCGGGGTCATGACCTCTTCAACCTTGATCCTGGTAAAGTCCTTGTTCTTACC
>CAZMMY010000348.1:0-2639 GCA_964567495.1 uncultured bacterium | reverse complement strand
AGCCGCAGTTTCCGCTCTTCCGCCGCATGGAGGGCCGCCCGCTCTGCGGCGTCTGTTTCATCGCGCTTGGCTGCCCGGATCTGCTTGTCTTTTTCGTCGATCTTGTCCTGCAGTTTGCGGGCTTCATCGCGCTTGCCGTCCCGCATGAGCTGGGCCTGTTCTTTTTCGATCTGTTCTTTTTCGTAAAGAAGGCCGCGAGAAACGATATAGGTCCGGCTGCCGCTCTTAACCGTCTTGCCGAACCATTTTTCGCGTGCGTCCGCGGCTTCTTTCTCGGCTTTGTCCTTCGCTTTGCCGGCAGCCTCGCGTTCGGAAGTGCTCTTCTTTAAAGCGGCCTGGTTCTTCGTCAGATCCCCTTCTGCGGTGGTCAGCTGCGTCGTCAAAGATTTGATGACAGGCGGAAGCGCGTCGATATTGCGGGCACGCGCTTTTTTGAGCGCCTTCTGAACGTATTTTAAAAGCTCGTCTTTGGGGTCAGCGCTAAGGATCTCTTTATAGAGGACACTGGTAAAACGTTTCTCAACCGCTTCGTACCCCTCTTTAGCGACAAGCCCTTTGGCGTAGGCACTTCCCGTTTCAAGGGTGAGGCCCATACCCAGCATGGCCTGCCCGGTCTGGTGCTGAAAACCAAGCTCCGGCCCGACGATATCTTCCAGATAAATCCTGACAGCTTCTTTTGCGATATCCGCGGCTTCTTTGTCTTCGCTAATCTTACCGCCGTCTTTCCGGATCTGCTCTTTGCGGGCCTGAAACTTCTTCAGTTGATCGCCGATTTCCTTGGCATAAACAGCCGCATCGACACGGCTTTTGGAGGCGCTAAGGGCGAAACCCAGCGAACGCATGAAGAGATCGTAATCAGACCAGCGGACTTCGCCGTCTTTCTGCGCCTGAATAAGTCTGGCAATGGAAGTTACGCGCTCACTCAATGAATAAGGAACCAGTTTTTCCGCGCGGGGAGAACCGGTGCGGTACCCCTCCTCGTGAATTTTTCGAAGGTCGCGGTCATAGGCGGCGACAGGGCGTTTTCCGTCCTGCGCAAAAACGGGTTCGGAAGTCGAGCTGCCAAGCGCCAGGACGAGCCCGCCAAGGACGGCAAGCGACGTGAGATACCGTCCCATACTGCCAAGCGTGCGGAGTTCGGAACGCTTCTTTTCTTCAGGAGGCGCGGTCGGGTCGACATCGACAGGCGGAATAACCTGCTGGCCGCCCGGCCCTACTTTGGGCTGGCGGTCGACAGGAACCACTATCGGCGGCGCGTCTACCTTGCGCGGAGTTGGCTTTTGTTTCTCAGCGGCCCGCTGGGCATTCCAGTTAATCGCGACGCCCACAACGAGGGAAACCGCAAGCACGACCAGACCGACGGCAATCAGGATGTTCGGGCGTTTAAGAATTGAAACCGCAGGCTTGGCCGCCTCCTCTTCCTCGGCTTCATCTGCCTTACGCTCAGTTTTTTTCCGGACACCTTCGCGCGCATCCCCTCTTGTTTTCCGGATACGTTCCTCGCGCCGTTTTTTTCTGTCTTCATCGTCGCGCACTTCGGAGCGCCGAGCCGGCACAAAACCGCGTGCGGAGTAGTCGGCGTCGAGAGACAGCTTGTTCTGCATAAAAAGCTCGAGATCGGCGCGGTACGGAGCCGACAGGGGCGAGGCTGCGTATGCCTCAAGCATTTCAGCGGTGACTCTCCTGCCTTCCGCTTCACCGTATATTTCTTCGTTCGCCCTGCGCAGACCGTGAAACGCAAGAGCCGGGTTCGAAACGGGCAGCGGCAAAGCCAAAATCTGGGGCGACTTACGTCCTGACGCGGTGTCCTCGGGAGACCACTGCACCAGCTGGTCAGCAGCCCTGTCCTCATCCATGGCAAAAATATGGATCAGGCTGTCAACGAATTCAGCAACGGGCATCTGCCTCCGGCTGCGCATGGTGATAAGGGAAATCTTTTCAGCTCCTAGAGCATCGGTCTGGACCACCCAGTCCCCGGCATTCGGATACACATCAGCGACTGCTACGACTGTCTTGTCCGCAGGGTTATACACAGCATAATACGCCAGGGCCGCAATCATATTGGCCATGGTCTCGTGGGGATTGCTGAAGGTCTTGAAACTCTTGGCGCCATCCCCGGTAACGATCCACTGAATAGGAAGCGTTCCATTGTTTCGCGCAGAGAAATGGATTTCAGTGGCGTTGGGAAGCGCGTTAACAATCGCGGCCTGCACGGCACCGCTCAACTTTAACGGAACCGGCCGCGCGAGCATTTGCCATAACTGCGCAAGCACAGCCGGGTCAAACTCATTTATGCGGGTCAAAAACCTGCCCATGAGGAGCGGTGAAACCATGGTAAGAGCTTCGTTGTTAAAGCTCACTTGACCAGTCGTGAAAACGCCTGGGTGATGCGCAGTACGGCCGAGGTCCGTCATGGCGCCCTGGTTGATCACATCCCGGCGAACGACATTGCTTGCATGCCCGTAGCCGCCCGCCAGATTGACCGCGAGCGAACGTTTGTCAGATCCGTCCGGTCGCTGGAAATCGTAAAAATAAATCTGCGAAAAGAAACCGGCTTTGCCACGCGGCCTCACCTTCCAGGTAACATCCAAACCGTGCCGCGGGGAATCGGGATAAAGCACCTGAGAAAGTGATATACC
>CAZMMY010000347.1:0-2657 GCA_964567495.1 uncultured bacterium | reverse complement strand
GGCTAGCGGCGACTGGCTCCTTTTCACTGATGCCGATACCCGCCACGAACCCACCAGCCTTTCCGCGTCGCTGGCCCATATACAGTCCAAAAAACTGGATTTCCTGACCCTGCTGCCGCGCTGCCTGGCTGAGAGCTTCTGGGAAAACCTGGTCCAGCCCATGGCCATGTGCTTTCTGGGCCTGTGGTTCCCAATCCAGAAGATCAACGACCCGGACTCAAAGGTTTATTTCGGAAACGGGCAATACCTGATGATCCGCCGCGAGGTCTACGAAAAACTGGGACGGCATGAAAGCGTCCGTTCTGAATTCCTGGAGGATTTCGCTTTCGCCAAAAAGATCAAGGAAAACAAACACCGCGGCGAATGCGCGCTCGGCTCCGGCGTTTACGGCACACGCATGTACGATTCTTTCGGGTCCATCTGGCGCGGCTGGCGCAGGATTTACCTGCACGCCTTCCGCAGCAACCCTGCGGTGCTGCTGATGCACGCCCTGGAAACGCTCGCGCTGTCTGTTCTCCCCTTTATCGCGCTCTTTCTGGCACACCCTGCCCTGCGCGGCGGCTTTCTGGCCATAAGCCTCCTGATCTGGATCGTGTCCTGGCGCGCCTACAAGATTGTGGACGCCAAAAAGTCCTACGCCTTTTTTCATCCAGCATCTTCGATTCTGATCATTCTCTATCTCATTGACGCCTCATGGATAGCGCTGACCGGCAAAAAAACAGTCTGGCGCTGAGCCCCGGCTTCGGCAATTACCTGCTGCCGGCGGCCATCGCGTTAATTTTTGCCGCATGGCGCTTCACCGTTTTCTTCTTGACTCATCCCGGCTATTTCAGGGAGACGGACCCTGTTTTTCTTCTGGGTGCAATCGCTGAAGAGCTCTTCCGGGGAACCATCGCGCGCGAGCTGGCCTTGGGTACGCCGGTGCCGATCTGGGATTACCGGCCGGACGATTATGCCGGCGGCTCCTACGTCATCATCAGCCTTCTGCCGATCTTCTTTAAGATCTTCGGGTTCAAAATCCTGGCCATGAAGGCTTTCGGCATCACCATAACAATGCTGACTTTGCTGACCTGGTTCTGGACCCTGGCCCGGCACGTCAACCTGCGCGCGGCGGTCATCTTCGCTTCTATATATATATTCACTCCGTTTCGCTACATCTTTCATTCCTCCCTGGTGCTGGGCGACCATGCGGAGACCTGTTTTCTGAGCGCCCTGACCGTGCTGCTGCTGTTCAATGCGCGCGCCCTGCCGCAGCAGCAGCGCAAGGTCTCCTACGCCGCGCTGGGCATCCTCGCCGGCTTCAGCCTTTGGTTCGCGTACATATACTCGATCACCCTGGCAGCTATGTTTATTTTCCTGGCGCTAAGTACACGCAGGGCCTTCATCAACCGCAAGAGCATTGTCATGACCGCGGGCGGCTTCGCACTGGGCTTTTCTTTTTGGATCGCTTTCAATATCTACAACCGCTTCTCGGGCCTGATTGTGCGTGACCGTCCGCTATGGGAATTCATCCGGCTGGAAAACCTTTGGAAACCCCTGGTTTCCATACGCGAGCTTTTCATCTACAAGCTCTGGGAACAGATGGGTTCGCCCGACATCTTCCACCCTGTTTATAATTTTTACCTCATCGTTTATGTCAGCATTTTCGCGGTGCTGACAGCCGCGGCCATGACAGGCGCTCTCTTTTTCCTGAAGGCCGAAAAACGCACCGCCTTTTTGAGAAGCCCCGCCGGATTCGCCATGCTTTATGTGCTGACTTTCCTGGGGGTCCAGCAGGTTTTCGACGTGGTCGGGATCCGGTTTTTAGTGCCGCTGCTGCCGTTCGCGCTAGTGGTCATAAGTTGCGCTTTGGCCTACCGCCCGAGCCTTGCCGCGCTTGCGGCCGCGCTCATGATCGCCATCGGCATATTGTCGTGCGTCTCCCGTTTTGACATGAAATTCCGGGGCGAATACCTGAGTCGAAAGAGCTATGCCATCCAGCCGCTCGGCCTCATACCTCGCACCCGGCCCAGGATCGAAAGCGTGCTGCGGAACGATTTCCACAAGCTGCAGCCCATAGACCAGACCGGTTATATCAAGGCCTACGCCCGCTCGCTGACTTACCATCCCTCGACTGCAGACGAAATCCTGAACGCTGCCATGCTGGTGCCGGAAGCATACCGCGGTTTCTTTGCCTATTTCGCGGGCCGCGAAGTCCTAATGCATCTGGGCGACCCAGGCGCAGCGCTGGGCATGATCCTGCCCCTGAACGATCTGGCCCCCGGGCTTTTCGACCAGGCCGTGCGTGGTGTCTTCGCCTCGACAATCCAGCTCGGTTTTACCCCGAAAGAGCTGGAGGATTTCAAAAAGCACGTGCCCCCGGAATTCGCGCACAAACTGGCGGGCGCCGAAGGTTTCGCCTTCGCCAGAAAAGCGCTGTTCGATGATCCGCCCATAAGCGAATTCTCGGCCGAGCTGACCGAAGCCGTAAAGCAGTACCCCGAACCCGACCGGTATGAGCGTTTCGTCCGCGGCGTTGGCCGTTATCTGTTCCGCACGTGGACAGACGACCCCAAATACTCGATTGTCCAGCCGCGCGATTTCGAAATTTTCCCCGAAGCATTTAGACCCGACCTCTTCAGGGGCGCAGCTTCGCAAATGCTGCGCAAACACGTGTT
>CAZMMY010000346.1:0-2665 GCA_964567495.1 uncultured bacterium | reverse complement strand
GCGCGTAACCCTCGGCCTCGCGGATCTGCTGTTCCGCCTGGCCGCTGGCGCGCGGGATGACTTTGTTGTAGTCCTCCCACGCCTGGTTGATGACTTTTTCTTTTTCCTGCCGCGCTTCGTTGACTTCGTTAAAAGAAGGCTTTACTTCGTTCGGCGGCGTAACGTCCTGGAGAATGACGTTGCGGATCGCGATGCCTGAACCATAGCTGTCGAGGACTTCCTGCAGGTGCTTTTCCATCTCGGTCTGGATGTTGACGCGGCCCGATGTCAGCACTTCGTTGATGGTATGGTCGCCGATGACCAGGCGCATCATGGCTTCCGACATGTTACGGATAGTTTCGCGCGGGTCACGAACGCGGAATGCGAACGCAACCGGGTCCTTGATCGTGTACTGAACGATCCATTCCACGACCGCGACGTTCAGGTCACCGGTAAGCATCAGCGACTCGTCAAGCAGCGGATCGCCTGAGCCGGAGCGGAATTCCCGCTCGGAAGCATAAGTGCTGCGCACGCCCGACATCACGGTGCGAAAACCGAATTCTTCCTTAAACACGTGGGTTACGCGCACGGTCTTGACTGTCTCAATGCCGAACGGAAGCTTGAAGTGGAGGCCGGGATTTGTGGTGCGGATGTATTTCCCGAAACGCTGGATCACGCCGACCTGGTCGGGGCCGACTTCATAGACGAAAGTGCCGGCTCCGGAAAGAATCAAAAGGCCGATGATAGCGGGAATAAGCCATGCCGGCATTTTTGTGGGGAACTTAGGCATGCCTTCATTCGGATACCGGACATCCATAACGACCCCCCGAAGGAGTTTACAAAAAATTAATGGTGAGCGTAGAAAACAAGCCCGCTGGCGAGCTTGGGGTAAAAGTAAGTCGACTTCTGCGGCATCAGCTCGCGGATCTCGCCCATTTCACGCAGCGATTCCACACGCGGCGGCTGCAGGAAAAACACGGCCGCGGCCTTGCCGGACTCCGCGTACTCGAAAGCCTCGGCCTCGACGCGAGTGAATTTCAAAGTATTTTCCCATTCAGACTCGGTAAGGTTCCAGAGTTTGAAAATCAGGTGCGCGACGACGTTCACGTCCAGGCGGTACCAGACGTCAGCCTTGTCGAGGCCCACCGCTTTTTTCGCGCCGGCGAAATCGGTCAGCGTCAGGAAATAGTATTTTCCTTCGACCGAGACGCCGAGCGTGACGTCTTTGCCGTTGCCGCGCGGCTGGATGCGCTTCTGCATCTCCGCTTTGGAAACTTCCTCGATCTTGAAGTAGGGCTTCAGTTTCTCGAGGCCCTTCACTCCCTCGAAGCCGGCGTAAGGTTTCAGGATGCGGTGGGTAGGCATCAGGATCAGGCCCGGGTCGTGAAATTCAACAAGCGCGATCAGCGCGTAATCGGAACTGAGTTCGGCGCTTTCAGCCGCGCCTTTTTTCGCGCGGACGTCCTGGCTGTATTCGAGCGCAGTCCGGTAGCGGTGATGGCCGTCGGCGATGTAGATGTTTTTTCTGGAAATGATTCCCTGGATCTTCGAAAGAATTTTCGGGTCGGTCATAGCCCAGACTTCGTGCTTCACCTGGTGGTCGTCAACCGCTTCGAAGGAAGGCTTGCCGGTCGAAACGCCCTTCACGGCTTCGACCATTTCTTTCTTCGGGTCATCGTACAGGCCGAACACCGGAGAGAAACTGACTTCTGCGGTTTCGAGCAGCCTGCGCTGGTCGGCGCGCGCCTGCGAAAGGGTTTTTTCGTGAGGGACAACAATGCCCTTTTCAAACGGTTCAAGGTGGAGGCGGCCCAGGACAGCTGTACGCTCAAGCGTCTGGCCGTCGACCGGATTTTTATAAGTCTGGCGGTAAAGATAGAACGCGGGAGCGCTTTCCTGCATAACATGGCCGGAAACCTGCCAGTCCTGGAAAAATTTCTTCGCGCGCGTATAGCGGTTATTGGAATCGGTGTCCGTTTCTTCGATCTTGTTGAGGATCAGGCGGACGCAGTTATAAGGCGAACGTTTGTAAAGCTGTTCCTGTTCGGCCGGGTAAATGACGTCGTACGGCGGCGCCACTACGTCGGAGCCGGAAACTTTTCGGGTGTCGTAACGCCAGGCTTTGAGGGGTTTGAAATCGGCCATTATTTTAGGAGGTTCAGCTGTCAAATTTCCTGAATTCATGCGGGCGATAGTAACACAAGAGTTTTCCTTTGACAAGGCATTGAGTCCATACTAAATTTGAACCTTATGTCAAAATTTCTGGGCCAGATCCATCATTTGATCCGCTACTTTTTCGTGCTCGGCGTGATCTCTTTCGTGGCCTACGTCAAGCGCTGGAGCGACGCGGTTTCGCTGTTCATCATGGGCCCTCCGCTTTACCTCTCCCACGGCCTGAAAAAAATCCTGAAGGATTACGTCAACCTTCCGGACACCCAGACCATCAACTACTACGCTTTCCTGCTTCCGATCACGGTGATCTATTTCAGCTTGATGGGTTTTCAGCTGAAGCAGCTGTGGAATGAAACCGGGAAGATACGCTTTATCAGCCTGTTCGCGCTGATCGCTTACATCGCCTACATCCACTACAAGGCCTGGGGAAACCTCTCGGCCTACTTCGCGATTCCCTACTAAGAGCGCCTAAACAAAATTCTGCTACTTGACCTGTGCGCCGTCAGGAATGGGG
>CAZMMY010000345.1:2268-2684 GCA_964567495.1 uncultured bacterium | reverse complement strand
TCTCGGCATGCCCCTGCCGCTGCTTCCGCTTCAGATCCTCTGGATCAACCTGATCACGGACGGGCCCGTCGCGCTCGCGCTGGGCGTGGAGCAGCCCGAACGGCATGTCATGCAGCGGCCGCCCTATGCGCCCGACGAAAAAATATTCAAGCCGGCGCTTGTCCGCCATATTCTCTGGGCGGGCGCTCTCATGAGCGTGCTTTCGCTCGGGCTCGGCTATGCGGGCTGGAAAGCGGGGAGCGATTCCTGGCAGACCATGGTCTTTACCGCGCTGGCTGTCGTGCAGATGGGCCAGGCGCTTGCGATCCGCTCCGAGCGCGACTCTCTTTTCAAGATCGGCTTTCTTACCAATAAGTATCTCGCTGCCGCTGTCTTTTCGACGGTGCTTCTGCAGCTGGCTGTCGTGTATGTGCCTT
>CAZMMY010000345.1:0-2258 GCA_964567495.1 uncultured bacterium | reverse complement strand
CACGGCCGCCGCGGCCGGCGTTTTTTTCGCGATCGAAGCGGAAAAATGGCTTGTCCGCGCCGCATCACGGAAAGGAGCCCCGAAATGAAAACCATCGCGGTGTTGATCTTTCTTTTGTGCGCAAGCCAGCCGCTCTTTGCTGACCGGGACGAGGGCATGACGCCGGCCGATGGTTTTTTTCTTTCCCAAGGCAGTCCTGAGGCCGGCCGGGAAGCTTTTGTGCGGCTGAAATGTGCGGCTTGCCACTGGGTCCAGAATGAAACCGAATTCGGCAATCCCGTCACGCGGAGAACGGGCCCCATGCTGGGGTGGCAGCAGGCGCGGTACGCTCCGGGCTGGCTTGCAAACTCATTTGTATCTCCCTCGCATACGATCTCCATGCATTCCAGCGAGGAAATGAAGGATGACGAATTGTCACGCATGCCGGATTTTAAAGAAATCATGACGGTACGCGAGATGATGGACATCGTGGCGTACCTCCGGTCTCTGGACACAGAGGACGTCATTATTGAAGAAAAAAATATCCAAGGGGGTGCCTTATGAAAACTGCAAAGAGAATCCTGATCGCTTATGACGCTTCGCCCTGTGCTGAAGCAGCTATTGAAGAACTGAAGATCGCGGGCCTGCCTTCTGAAGCGCAGGCGCTTGTCTTGACGGTTGCGGACGTGTTCGTGCCGCCGGAAGATTCCGGCGGCGCCCCAGTGCCTGCCGCGGCTGCGCCGGTCATGAGAGGCTGGGAGGAGGCTGAATCGGCGATAGAAGCGGCCTTCAAGACGGCGGAGGAAGGCGCGCGGAAAGTCCGGCGCATGTTTCCGAAATGGGAGGTCGGTTCAGATGCCTTCGCAGATTCTCCGCCCTGGGGCGTGATCAAGAAAGCCTCCCAGTGGAAGGCGGACCTGATCGTAGCCGGGGCCCACGGCATGCATTCGACCAGCCGCCTGGCTTTCGGCAGCCTGTCGCAGCTGGTTGTAACCCAGGCGCCGTGCTCGGTGCGCGTTGTGCATGGAAAACCGGAGGACACAGTGTCCGCTCCGCGCATCGTCGTCGGGATCGACGGCTCGAAAGGGTCCTACAACGCTTTAAATGAAGTGGCGTCGCGGAACTGGAAAAAAGGCGCGGCTGTGCACCTGATCACCGTAATCGACCCGCGCATGATGACGGCCATTTTTTCCTCCGACCGGGCGCTGAGGAAAATGCTGGAGAAAACCCCGGAAGACCGCTGGGTCAGGCGTTTGATTGACCACGCGGTCAACAAGCTGAAATCGCGCGGGTTTGCGGTCACGATGTTCGACAAGGAAGGAGACCCGAAAAAAATCCTGCTTGACGAAGCACGGCGCTGGGGCGCGGACTGCATTTTTGCCGGCGTCAGAGGGCTGAGCGGGATCCGGCATTCCCTCGTGGGCAGTGTTTCTTCCTCTCTTGCTGCCCGCGCGGACTGCACTGTGGAAGTTGTGAGAAACAAATAAATGCGGCGCGCGGCGTTCACCGCGTGCCCGGGGAGGGTGCCATGAAAACGCAGAAAAAATGCGGCAAGCATGGTCTTGAACCTGAATGCGGGAGGCTCTGCAGCCAGGATGGTTTCGCCCACCTGATGACCCGGCTGACATTTATTGAAGGGGAAATTCTTGAAAAGCTCGACGAAGACACGATTGTTGCGCTGCGTGAGCTGATGGAAAAGCTGGAATGGGAGCCGTGCGCGGTGACCATGGCGGTGGGTTCGCTTGTCCGCCAGGGCCTGGTGAAGTGCGATGAATACGGCAAAGACGTGTTCATCGAAAGAATTCAACCGCTTTAGAAAAGCGAAAGGAGTCCGAAAGAGTAATGACTGGTTTTGGAGGGGATTTCATGCCTTTCGATAAGCTTAAATACCTGGAATCTCTTATTGAGAACATCTCGGATATAGTGACTATTCTCGAGGTGGACGGCAAGATCCGTTATGAGAGCACTTCCATTACTTCGGTCCTGGGCTACAAGCCGGAAGAGATGACCGGGAAAAATGTTTTCAATTTCATCCATCCGGAAGACAGGAAGAGGGTCTTCGATCTTTTCATGGACAACATCGGGATCAAGGACGGCTCCACTAAAGGGGTGGAGCTTCGCTTCAAGCATAAGAACGGAAGCTGGCGGCATCTGGAATGCCACGCGAAGAACATGCTTTTTGACGTGAATGTCCACGGCGTCGTTGTGTGCTCACGTGATATCACCGACCGGCGCGAAGCTGAGCTGCAGCGGCTCCTCCAGTCCAAGGCCCTGGAAGC
>CAZMMY010000344.1:0-2685 GCA_964567495.1 uncultured bacterium | reverse complement strand
GGGTAGGCGTGCCTCCGCTGGTATTTCTGGCCGAGCAGGAGAAAACGGCCTACCTTCTGATCGGCACAAAGTCCAAGGCTGAAGTCCTGCCCGCGAAAGAACTGTCGGGTGTGAAGTGCAAAGTTCTTTATTCCACCAACGACGGCAGCTACGGGGCCAAAGGCTTCGTGACTGGTTTGCTCGAAAAAATCATCCGTGAAGAAAAAGCGGAAGACCTTTTCATCCAGACGTGCGGCCCGAATGTCATGATGCAGGCCGTGATCGACCTGGCGCGCAGGCGCGGCATCGAAGGCGAAGCCTCGCTCGACAAGCCTATGGCCTGCGCTATCGGCGCCTGCCTGGGCTGCATGGTCAAAACGAAGGAAGGCTGGACGCCCTCGTGCGTCAAAGGCCCGGTCTATTCCTTCAGTGAGCTGGACGCGGAGGCGAGCATCTGTGACTAAGACGCTGAAGGCGGCTTTCAAACCCGACTTGTCGCTGACGATCAAGGGTCTGACCTTCCGCAACCCTGTGACCGTGGCGTCCGGCACGTTCGGGGTGAAAGACGAATACCGCGAATTCGTGGATTATGAAAAACTGGGCGCGGTCATTACCAAAACGATTACGGTCAAGCCGCGCAAGGGGAACAATATGCCCCGCATCTGCGAAACCGCGGGCGGCATGCTGAACGCTATCGGCCTGCAGAACAAGGGGCTGGACGAATTCATCGAGAACAAAATCCCTTATTTTGCTAAGCTCGACACGCCGTTGATCGTGAACATCGCGGGCGAAGCGCCGGATGATTTTGCGAAGCTGACCAGCGCGCTGAACCGCGAGAAAAAAGTCGTGCGCGCGCTCGAGGTCAACCTTTCGTGCCCGAACGTGGAAAAGGGCGGGGCTTCTTTCATCGAAAAGCGCAGCCGGATCTCGGACGTGATCCAGACCGTGCGCAGCCTGACCGACATGCCTGTTTTCGCAAAGCTTTCGCCGGAGCTCGGGGACGTGATCGAGATTGCGGGAGACTGCCTCAAAGCCGGCGCGGACGGTCTGAGCCTGATCAATACCTTAAAAGGCATGTCGGTCGACATTCACAGCCGCATGCCCAGAATCGCGAACATTACGGGCGGGCTGAGCGGCCCGGCCATTAAGCCTGTGGCCTTGCGCTATGTTTATGAGGCCAAAAAGGCATTTAAAGACGTCCCGGTCATCGCCATGGGCGGGATTACGACTCCTCAGGATGCGCTTGAGTTTTTGATCGTGGGTGCCGATCTTTTGGCGGTAGGAACGGCGAATTTCGTTAACCCCCGGGCCACCCTCGATATCCTCGAGGGGATCGAGCAGTACTGCCGGGACAAAGGCATTACGTCCCTGGATCTGCTCAGGGGAACTTTAAAAACAGTCGCAAAAGAGCAGCCCGCCGCGAGCAGGGGATAATCATGGCTGAAAAAGAACGCGAGAAGAACGGAAAATCTGAAACCGACCCGCGCATGATCGTTGCGCTGGACACCTCGAGCCTGGACGTGGCCAAAAAACTGACCAAAGAGCTGAAGGGCGTGGTCAGCTATTATAAAATCGGCTTTGAGCTTTTTACCGCCTACGGCTGGGAAGCGGTCGAGCTGGTCAAGAAGACGGGGGCCAAGGTTTTCCTGGACCTCAAGCTTCACGATATTCCGAATACAGTCTCCAAGACGGCCGCCGTGATCTGCGAGCATGAGGTCGATATGTTCAACGTCCATACCCTGGGCGGCTTTGAAATGATGAAGGAAGTCCGCAAGGTCGTGGACGAGCGCTCTAAAGGTAAAAAGCACAAACCCCTTGTAATCGGCGTCACCATCCTGACCAGCCATACCGAAAAAGACCTCTCCGAGCACCTCGCTATACAAAGGAAGCTGACCGACCAGGTCGTTCACCTGGCCGGCCTTGCCCGCAAGTCCGGTCTGGACGGCGTGGTCAGTTCCCCTCAGGAAATTACCCTGATCCGCGAAAAGCTCCCGAAAGACTTCCTGATCGTGACCCCGGGCATCCGCCCCGCGGGCAGCGACAAGGGAGACCAGAAGCGCACCTTTACGCCTGAAGACGCTCTCAGTGCCGGCGCGGATTATATCGTGATCGGCCGTCCTATTTATGGGGCCCCCAGCCCCCGCCAGGCCGCGCTCGATATCCTCCATTCCGTCAAAAATTCCTAAGTTTTCCCGGCGCTCAGCCCTGCCGCACCCTCATTCTGTCTTTGCTCCGCCAAGCATTTTTACATAAAAACTAGCACCACCGACTAATTTCGAACAATATAAAAACCCTTTAACTCATTCAAAAATAAGGGGTTACGGCAATAAAAAACGGGCTTTTGCCTTGTAAACCAAAAACCCGTGTGTTACACTTCTTTCGCAAATTTATAAAGTTCACAAAATCCTAATCTCAGGAAAAAACCATGAAAAAAACCCAAAAATCCATCGCAGCGGTGCTTACCCTCTTTTTCTTTCTCGCATCGAATGTTGCCGGCTATGCAGCGCCGGACGTTGCGCTTGGGACCGCTATCGAAGGCCGGGGTGTGTCCAGTTTCAGTCTGAACATTCCCGCGGATTTGGGCACGATTGAAAATCTCCGCTCGGGTTCCGGCCCCGCTCTCATTCATATACAGACCGCGCACGGTAATTACGAAGCGCAGAAAAAAATCCAGGGCATCCTGGAATATCTGAAAAGCAATTACGG
>CAZMMY010000343.1:0-2694 GCA_964567495.1 uncultured bacterium | reverse complement strand
ATTTTACCTTCGGAGATTTTAAAAGCCGCGCGGAGATCGTCGAACTTGGTCTGCCCTGAAGCATATTTGCCCAGCGCTCCGAGCTCACTGACCTGCGAAACCGCGGCCAGTACGTCGAGGTTCGGGAAAGCGCCCTGAGTGATGGAAAAAACGCCATCGCCGGAAATCCTGCTTTTCCAGTCCGCAGCCGCAGGGCCTTCCGCCTTGCCGGTCATGAAGAAATTGCCGTCGATCCCTTGCGCCTGGCTGGCCAGGTCGCTGAAAAACCGCGCAAGCGAAAGGCGGTCTATTTGCGTTTCAAAATCGTATTTTGCCGCGGCTGGTTCGTATTTACCGCGCCACACGGTCTGGCCGCCGCAATAGCCGAACTGGAGGTTTTTCATGGTCCAGAGGCCTGACTTGTACTCGAATTCGGAAGCCAGGTCCTTGAACCCCTCGGCTTTGGGGAAACCGGCGCCGAAAAATTCGCGCAGCGACTGGAATGCCGCAGCCGCAGGAGCGGGCCACGCGCCGGGCGCAAGATGGCCGGCCGTTTCAAGTATCTCGAACGGGTTCAGGTTCGGTGAATTAATTTTCACGTTCGCCGCCGGCTCCTCGAGAGGATGGTAAACCATAATTGACGCGGAAACGGGCGAACCGCCTGCCGTGAATTCAAAGCGTTTGACCTCGAGCGAAATAGGCGCGTAATCAACAGTCAGCATGACGTCTTTGATATCGCGGGAAGAGCCGCGGCTAAGCGCGCCCTTCTCGAGCGTCAGATTCAGCATGGTCTTTATCTTGGACGGGTCGCGGAGAAGATTGCCGCTGAAATTGACCAGCAGCTTGATGTCGCCCGCGACCGCGAAATTCTGCAGCGGCAGGAGCAGCTTGTCCCAGCCGACCAGGCTGAATTTGTTGGTGATAATATTAAGTTCGCCTTCGCCGCTCTTGAAATCCAGGCCGGAGACCGCCCCCTTGATCACAGCTTCCTGAAATGTCAGCGAAAAGTCTCCGCTCAACCTCTGAAAGTCTTTGATTTTGAAATCGGAAACGAAGTTCAGCGCCATGTCCTTGGGTTTGGAAAAATAAGGCGCGTAGGTCAGGAGCGCTGGCGTCATGTCCCAGGTGGCGTGAAGGACAGCGTCTTCAAGCTTTCCTTCCAGCGAAACTTCCATGCTGCTGGTGCCTGAAAACCCGAAGTTGAACGGAATGCCTTCCTTGAAAGGCGGATAATACTGGGGAATGCTTTCCAGACTGAGGCGCGGCATGCTGAGGTGCAGCGACTTGAAACGGTGGTCCGTGGAAAAGAAACTCCCGGTGGCTTCAACGTCCGCAAATGGAAGCTTGAAAAGGCTGTGATGGAAAAGAAATTCACCCGTTTTAAAGTCCCAATCGACATTTAAGCTGATTTCGGCCGTCGAAGAAGGCGCCGAAATCCACGCGCCTTCATGGCGGATCTGGTAACTGAAATCTCTAAGCGAAGACTTCCCCGTCACATTGAAACTGTTGGACTCTCGCGGCTTAGCAACCTTAAATTCGCCGTCCATTTTACCGCTCTGGATCCTGGCATCGGAAGATTCGCGCAGCGGAAAGGCTGCGGCAGGCTCGAATTGCTTCAGCTGGAACACAGCTTCAAGGAACATGCCCTGCGGGTCCCATTTCTCAAGCTGCGTGACCGACAGTTTGCCTTTGCCCTTGAGGGATTTCGGCACGCCCTGCAGCGCGCCTTCGATATTGAAGCGCATCTGGCTGCGGCGGCGGATGCTTGAAAGCTTGAGCGTGAAATCTTTCAGGGAAACAATGGCGCCGTCCCCGCCGACTTCCGCGGAAAATTCACCCTTGCTCACTTCGGCAGAAGCCGGTTCATAGCGGCCCCAGAGGAATTCGGGAAAGCGAAGCGGAATAGCGATTTTTTCGGCCTTCAAAAAAACCGGGCGGCTTTTGGAACGAATCTCGGGGTTCTGCAGCACAACGCGGACTGAGGGAAAGGTTGCGAGCGAAAGGCCCTGGTAAGAGCAGGTAAATCCTCTTTTTTCACAGGCCTGCTGAAGAGATTTCTCGAGGTCCTCAGGATGAACGGCTTTGGGCAGGGAAATGTAAATGGCCGCCGCAAGACAAATACCGATTGCGGCTACAACCCAGACGGACCTTTGGGATGCGCCCATGGCTTTACGCGGCTCAGTAGGAATTGGAATTTACTCCGCCGCCTACCGGCGAATAGGAGTAATCCTCAAAAAATCCCTGACACGATGAAAAAGAGACGCAAAGAATCAGAAGGCAGAGACCGCCCAGTATTTTTTTCATGAAAGTCAAAACCGGGTGAAGAAAAAGATTAACGCTTGGTGTACTGGAAGCGTTTGCGAGCGCCCTTGCGGCCGAATTTTTTGCGCTCTTTTTTACGCGGATCGCGCGTCATAAGCCCGGCCTGCCTGAGGGCGGGACGGAGCTTTTCGTCATATCCCACCAGCGCGCGGGCGACACCCAGGCGGATGGCAGCGGCCTGACCGGCCGTTCCGCCGCCGCAAACTTCAGCGCGGATGCGGAAAGTTTCGGAAAGCTGGGAAGCCTTGACCGGCTGTTCGACGATCATCTCGAGGACAGGGCGCTGCAGGTATTCGCTGTGCTTGCGGCCGTTGATCTCAAAACCCTGCTGTCCAGGGAAAATCCAGACACGGGCAATTGCATTTTTGCGTCTTCCGGTGGCGTAAAGAGAAG
>CAZMMY010000342.1:1658-2702 GCA_964567495.1 uncultured bacterium | reverse complement strand
GATCCGCTGACGCTTCCCATGATTGCGGTCGGCGCGCGCGGTGTTATTTCCGTGACCGCGAACGTGGCGCCCGGCAAGGTGAAAGACCTCGTCGATTATGCGCTGCGCGGTCAGTACGAGGAAAGCCTGGCCATTCACCGCGAACTGCATGAATTAAACAAGGTGCTTTTTATTGAAACCAACCCGATACCCGTCAAAACGGCGCTTGCGCTTATGGGCAAGATCAAGGCCGAGTTCCGCCAGCCGCTTTGCGAAATGAGCGCGGACAACAAAAAGAAGCTCGCGGTTGTTCTCAAAAAGCAGGGCCTTATCGGAGGCCGTTCGTGATCCGCCTTTCCATGGCGGGAGCCTGCGGCAGAATGGGAAACGCCATTCTGGGCATGGCCGCGCGCGATAAGGAATTCCAGATCACCGGAGCACTTGAAAGCTCCAAACACGAAAAAAACGGCAAAGACTCCGGTTTCGGCGTGCCGGTGACTTCCGATCTTCCGGCTGCTCTGAAGAACACCGATGTCCTGATCGATTTCACGCATCCGTCTGTGACCTTGGCCAATCTCAAAGCCGCCGTTGAAGCTGGGTGTGGTTATGTTATTGGAACCACAGGTCTGGACGCTTCCATTCTTGCTGAAGTCAAAAAAGCCTCTGAGAAGATTGCCGTCGTTCAGTCGCCCAACATGAGCGTTGGGGTGAACCTTTTGTTCCGCCTGGCCGAAATAACATCTAAAGCCCTGGACGAGAGTTACGATATCGAAATTGGGGAAATCCATCACCGGATGAAGAAAGATTCGCCGAGCGGCACGGCCATGAAACTTCTTGAAGTTGTGGCCGCGGCGCGGGGGAAGGATTTGAAAAAAGACGTAGTTTACGGCCGTGAAGGCGAAGTCGGCGCGCGTCCGCGCGGCGAAATCGGTGTTTTCGGCCTGCGCGGCGGCGACGTGATCGGCGACCACACCGTTTATTTCCTGGGCGACGGCGAGAGGATCGAGCTCAGCCATTTCGCCAGCTCCCGCGAAGCGTTCGCAGGCGGCGCGCTCCGGGCGGCAA
>CAZMMY010000342.1:0-1648 GCA_964567495.1 uncultured bacterium | reverse complement strand
AAAGTATTTAGTCAAGAAAAAGAACGGTCTTTTCAACATGCAGCAGGTTTTAGGAATCGCCTGAAGCTATTTTTTTGCAATTTTATTTCAGGGTCTTAGAAAGTCCTGAATTGCAGCGCAGAACCCAGGGACGTTGCGTGAAAAAACAAACTGCGTTTTTCCTGTTATTGTGCCTTCTGCCGGCTTTTGCCCACGCGGCTGAAACTCCTTCTGCTTCGGGCTTAAAGCCCGCCGCAAAGTCCGCGGCCGCCAAAACCGTCAAAGAAGCCGAGAAGCCCAAGCCCAACCTTTTCGCGGACCAGTATTTCCTTCGCGCTTCCGACCGCATGAAATACAAGACTACCGACATTGGCGGCCTTGTGTTCATTCAAAACCCGGATCGCTCCCGCAATACCCAGTACGCGGTGGTCACGGATTTCGGACCTAACGTCATCAAGAGCCGCGCCGTGCCGGGTCTCGACAGCCTTGAGACCGCGCAGAAATGGGTCAAGGAGAACATCGAGACGGCGGAATACCAGGGCGTGGCGCTCAAGCGTATTCCCGTGCCGACCGACGACGGCCATTCCAAAATGGTTTACTGGGTCGGCCACAAGGCGTTTAATTCCGCCGAAGATGCGCAGGCCGACATTGCCGCGACTGAAACTGTGGTTGAGAAATCAGGCGGCGACTTTCAAACCATGGTCCGCGAGGCGGACAAGGTCTACACTCCCGAAGAAATCCAGCCCGTTACGCCGGAACGCAAGGCCCAGTACCAGAAGGAGGAAGAGATTGTGCTCCGCCTCTTCGACCAGCTGGACATCGGCAACGAGCTTTTTGGCCCCTTCCAGGGTGAGCCCCAGGGCGAACCCATTGTGTGGCAGTCATTCGGTGAAACCTCTTTCCGCCTGACCAACTTCGAAAGTTCCCACTTTAATTCACAGGTCGGTTTCTGGACCAACCGCGTCGTCTTGAAAGGTATTCGCTTTCCCCTTAACACCGTAGATCCCTTCATCGAATTTACCCCCGCGCTGGAGTCTAACGGCGTCGGCTTCAAGCAGAACCTCAGGGTCCAGACCGGTCTTGAATGGCGTCCGCTCGCGGCGAATCCCTGGCTTAGCAATTTCCAGGTCGGCGGCCTGCATTTGCTTGATTTCGTCAAGAGCTACCGCCTCTTCACCGCTTATGCCACCCGCTACGGCCTTAAAGGCGACATTACAGGCAGCCGCAACCACAACCTTATCTCCGGCCTCAACGTCTTCTATGAATGGGGCGTGGACATGCCTTCCGTGGCCGAGCTTGCGCCCACGACGTTCGCGGATTACATCCGGCTTTATACCTGGGGCGAATATTTCGGCAACTATGCGTTCGAAACCACCGGCTTCTCGGCCGAAGATGATTTCGACGCTTTCATTCTTAACTCTTCAGTCATCCTCGGCGTCAAGCTGCCGTGCATTCCGCTTCCGCCCAACCCGATTAACGAAGAATTCATGCTGATGCCGTACGTCAAGTATGAGCATGTCAACAACAGCGAATTCGCATTTTCATTCCAGAACCGCCATTTCGTGGGCTTCGGCGTGCGCTGGATGCCTTTTCGCGATTACCGCTGGAAAGACAATGAGTGGCTTTACAAAATCAAGATCTTCGCCGAGTACGACGGCGTGGGCAGTGC
>CAZMMY010000341.1:0-2708 GCA_964567495.1 uncultured bacterium | reverse complement strand
CGAAGCGATTTCCGGCACGATGCCTCCAAACGGCTTGTGGCGGAAGAGGCTGGAGGAAATAATGTTGGAAAGGATCTTGTCGCCGTCCTGAAGAACGGCCACGGAAGTTTCGTCGCAGGAAGTTTCGATGCCGAGGGTCAACATTACTGCAGCTTCTTGATCAGGATTTCGTTGGCGAGTTTGGGGTTCGCCTTGCCCTGCGTCTCCTTCATAACCTGCCCGACCAGAAAGCCAAGCGCGTTCTGCTTGCCGGCCTTGAAATCGGCGACCGATTTTTCATTGGCGGCAATGACGCGGGCCGCGACTTCCTCGATCAGCTTGGTGTCTGTGACCTGAACCAGCCCTTTTTCCTTCACGATCGCTTCAGCGCTCCTGCCCGTCTCGAACATTTCGGGCAGCACGTCCTTGGCGATCTTGCCGCTGATCGTGTTGTTATCGATAAGCGCGATCAGGCCGGCCAGCGCTTCGGCCGAGACCGGCGATTCGGAAATGGTTTTCTTGTGCGTATTCAGAAGCGCGAGCAGTTCCGACTGGATCCAGTTGCTGGCCATCTTCGCATTCACTTTTTTCGCGGCTACGGCCTCGAAATAATCAGCCAGCGGCTTCTCTTCCACCAGCACGAACGCGTCGTACTGGCTCAGGCCGAAGCTCTTGCTCAGGCGCTCGGCGCGTTCCATGGGCAGCTCGGGCAGGGTCTTCCTTACCTGCTCGACCGCTTCGCGTGAAATCGTGAACGGCACGAGGTCAGGCTCGGGGAAATAGCGGTAGTCGTGCGCTTCTTCCTTGGAACGCATGAGCGAAGTCGTGCCCTTATCGTCGTTCCACAGGCGTGTTTCCTGGCTGACCTTTCCGCCTTCATCGAGGATTTTTGCCTGGCGGACGATTTCATGGTCGATGGCCTTGGCGACCGCGCGGAACGAATTCAGGTTCTTGACTTCCGCTTTGGTTCCGAATTTTTCCTGGCCCACGGGGCGGATCGAAACGTTGGCGTCGCAGCGGAGCTGGCCTTTTTCCATGTCGCAGTCGCTGACGCCGAGGTACTGGACGATGGCCTTGAGCGCGGTCAGGTAAGCGTAGGCTTCTTCAGCCGAGCGAATGTCCGGCTCGGAAACAATTTCAAGCAGCGGCGTTCCGGCGCGGTTGTAGTCCACCAGGCTGCCGTCCTTGATGCCTTCATGCAGAAGTTTGCCCGCGTCTTCTTCG
Organism: uncultured bacterium; assembly: GCA_964567495.1. Taxonomy (GTDB): domain Bacteria; phylum Omnitrophota; class Omnitrophia; order Omnitrophales; family Aquincolibacteriaceae; genus CAYLPP01. The sequence goes on along the minus strand of CAZMMY010000341.1, from coordinate 1,505 downwards.
AGGTGCGCGCGCGTGATGCCGATTTTCTTTTTCTGGACCTGGCCTTTCGCGTCCTTGAACTCGACTTCGATCCAGCCCTTTCCGTTGACAGGCTGGTCGAACTGGGAAATCTGATAGGCCTTGGGAAGGTCGGGATAAAAATAATTCTTCCGGTCGAACTTCAGGCGGCCGTTGATTTCGCAGTTGAGCGCGAGGCCGATCTTCATACCGTACTCGAGGGCTTTCCTGTTTAAAACCGGAAGGCTCCCCGGCCAGCCCATGCAGACAGGGCAGGTATTCTTGTTGGGCTCCGCGCCGAACTCGACCGCGCAGGCGCAGAAAATTTTGGTTTTCGTCCCCAGCTGCACGTGGACTTCAAGGCCGATCACGGGTTCGTATTTCATAACACGGGCCTCTTCTTATAATGCCCGGTTTCCTGCTCGAACGTATAGGCCGCGCGGAAAATCGTTTCTTCGTCGAACGGCCTGGCGATCAGCTGCATCCCGACCGGAAGGCCCTTCGAAGTAAAACCGCTCGGCAGCGACATGGCCGGAACGCCCGCAAGGTTCACGGGAATCGTGAAAATATCGGAAAGATACATGGCCAGCGGGTCGTTGGATTTTTCGCCGATCTTGAACGCCGGCGTAGGCGAAGTCGGCGTCAGGATCAGGTCGACTTCCTTGAACGCGTTCTCGAAATCCTGGCGGATCAGGGTGCGGACTTTCTGCCCCTTCAGGTAATAGGCTTCATAATAACCCGCGGACAGCACAAACGTGCCGAGCAGGATGCGGCGCTTGGCTTCCCTGCCGAAACCCGCGTCGCGCGTTTCAAAATACATGTCTTTCAGGGTCGAGGCCTTGGCGCGCAGGCCGTACTCCACGCCGTCGAAACGGCCGAGGTTGGAGCTGGCTTCGGCAACAGCCACGATGTAATAAACCGCGACGGAATGTTCGGTGTGCGGCAGCGTGACTTCCTTGATCTCGGCGCCGAGTTTTTTATAAAGGTCGGCCGCGTCGCGCACGCTCTTTTCGATTTCGGGGTCAATACCCTTGATGAAATACTCTTTCGGAAGGCCGATCTTCAGGCCTTTGACGTCTTTTCTCAGGGCCTTGGTATAGTCGGGAACAGGTTTGGAAGCCGACGTAGAATCGCGGTGGTCGTGGCCCGCGATCACATTCAGCATGATGGCAGAATCTTCCACCGTGCGGGTCAGCGGGCCGATCTGGTCGAAGCTGGAGCCGAACGCGATCAGGCCGTACCGCGAGACCCTTCCATAAGTGGGCTTGAGGCCGACCACGCCGCAGAACGCCGCGGGCTGACGGATCGAGCCGCCCGTATCGGTGCCGAGCGCGGCGGGCACAAGGCCTGCAGCAACTGCGGCGGCGGAACCGCCGCTGGAGCCGCCAGGCACAAGGTCGGTGTTCCAGGGATTTTTAACCGGGCCGTAAGCGGAAGTTTCCGAGGAAGAACCAAACGCAAATTCGTCCATGTTGCAGTTGGCAAAAAGGGTCGCGCCCGCGGCTTTC
>CAZMMY010000340.1:0-2709 GCA_964567495.1 uncultured bacterium | reverse complement strand
TCGAGCTATCGAACGAACTGAACCAGGGCAGGGGCACGGGCCCCGGCATGCTCCGCGAGGGCGGTGTCATGAAGGAAGTCATTCATATATTGAAGGACCGAAAGGAATACGACGCGCAGACCCGCTCCTACATGGCCATGGCGCTGGCAAAGTTCCAGGCCCCCGAAGCCTCGCAAGCCCTGCTTGATACGCTAAAGGACGAGGAGAACGGGGACGTCCAGGTCCATTTGATCTGGGCGCTGGGCATCAAAAAGGACCCGCAGACTTTTTCCGCGGTGGAACCTTTTCTGAAAAGCCCGGAGGAGAACGTCCGCAAGACTGCGGTTTATGTCGCAGGCAATCTGGGCGGCCAAGGGGCGGTTGAAAAGCTGGTACCGCTGCTTCAGGACCCGGCCCGCGACGTCAGATGGAACAGTGCGGTTGCGCTTGCGCGGCTCGGAAGCGCCGCCGGATACGATGAATTGATAAAAATGCTTGATCGAGAAACACTGGGCTCTTATCATCGTATAGCTCAAGACAAAATCGAGGCTGTCATGACCGGCGCTCTGCAGGCCATGGCCCTTTTGAAAAAGCCCGAATCAGCAGCTCTTTTGAAAGAAATCTCGGTCAAAGACCCGAGCCTCAAAGTGCGGCAGGCCGCTCTTCAGGCTCTCGAATTCCAGAAATAGGGATCAGTTATCTGTAAACCTCAGTTAAGTTCAACGGCGAACACTAACCAGAGAAAAACTGATCGATGACTGAAGAAGCGCGAAAACCGGAAAACAGGCCGCCGCAGCTGTCCCCGGCACCGGTTACGCCGCAACCCGCTCCGGCAGCCCCTCGCGCCGCCGCTCCCGCGTCCCCCGAAAGACGCCATTTTATTTTTACCTGGCTGGGCCTCGGCTGGACCGCCTTTGCGCTGGCAACCGGCGCCGCACTGAGCACGACCCTCCGTTTTCTTTTCCCCAACGTCCTTTTCGAGCCCAAGAGCGTGTTCAAGGCCGGTGTGCCCGATGCGTACGAGCTGGGCAAGGTGGACGAGCGGTGGAAGGAAAAGTACGGGGTCTGGATGGTCCGCGGCTTCGACGGCATTTACGCTCTTTCGACTGTCTGCACCCATCTGGGCTGTACTCCCAACTGGCTTGACGCCGAGCAGAAATTCAAATGCCCCTGTCATGGCAGCGGTTTCTATAAAACCGGCATCAATTTCGAAGGCCCCGCGCCGCGCCCGCTCGAACGCTACCGCATTTCGCTTGCCGACGACGGCCAGATCCTGGTCGACAAGAGCAAAAAGTTTCAGCAGGAAAAAGGGGAGTGGAAAGACCCCGAAAGCATCCTGGCCGTCTAAACAGGAGATTTGAAAATGGCTGACCCGCAGCCCGGGAAAAAAGAAGAAAAGAAAAAATTCTCCTTCAAGTTCAAGATGCCTTCCTTTGACTTCAAGGAATTCCGCCTGAAAACACAGGTCGGAAAGTCCGTTTTTCGCCACGGCTATTCGGACGACGAGCGCGACCGCGCCATGACCGTGCTTACAAACGTTTTCTTCCACCTGCACCCGGTCAAGGTCCGCAAGTCCGGAGCGCGTTTCGGTTTCACATGGTGCGCGGGCGGCCTTTCATTTTTTGTTTTCCTGACGCTGGTTGTGAGCGGAATCCTGCTGATGTTCTATTACCGCCCGACCGTCGAGTACGCCTACAACGACATCATCGCCATGCGCGAGCACGTACCGTTCGGAATTATGCGCGAGCTGCACCGATGGGGTGCGCACGCCATGATGATCACGGTCTGGCTGCATATGTTTCGCGTGTTCATGACCGGTTCCTACAAACCGCCCCGGGAATTCAACTGGGTCATCGGCGTCATCCTGCTCGTGCTGACGATGCTGCTTTCCTTCACCGGCTATCTGCTTCCGTGGGACCAGCTCGCGATCTGGGCCATCACGGTGGGAAGCAACATGGCGCGTGCCACGCCGTTCCTCGGGCATGAAGGCCCCGGCGCCGCGATGCTGAAGCTCGGCGAGATCCAGCTGATCCATTCGGGCAGCGATGTTCGCTTTGCGCTTCTCGGCGGAAATTTCGTGGGCGCGGCGGCTCTCCTGCGGTTCTATATTCTGCATTGCGTGGCCATTCCAACCGCGGTTGTGCTTCTGATGGCGGTCCATTTCTGGCGCATCCGCAAAGACGGAGGCATCAGCGCGCCCTTATGATCGAAGCCTTTAAGGCAGGGGTCGACGCGGTTTCGTCGCCCGTTACCATTTTCACGGGCGCGATTTTTTTCTTTGCCCTGATCGCCGCATTCCCGAAATTTTTTACGTCCACGAAAGTCGCGCTTACTCTCGGCGCTCTTATGCTGGCGTTTTTCGGCGTGGGCCTGACTGACGACCATTTCCGCAGCATCGTCACCACGCCCGATAACGTGCCGATCGTGGGCATGCTTTTTATTTTTTCTTACTTCTCCTGGTATGCGCTGCGCAAGGCCGTGGACAATGACGAGCGAATCGCCGCCGGCAAGCCCACGCTGGAAAAGACCGAGTCCGAAGAAAAGGTCATGGTCTTTCCGTACCTTATTTATATTGAATTCGTGGCCGCCCTTTTCTATTCGATCATGCTCGTGCTGTGGTCGATTTTCCTGAAGGCTCCGCTGGAAGACCCGGCTAACCCGAGCGTTTCACCCAACCCGTCGAAAGCGCCGTGGTATGTCCTCGGTCTTCAGGAAATGCTGGTGTATATC
>CAZMMY010000339.1:0-2711 GCA_964567495.1 uncultured bacterium | reverse complement strand
GCCAGCCGGATTTTCTCCTCGAGAACAAACCTCGGACTCATTCCCTTATGGCGAATATGTTTGTCGATGCGTTCGTCAATGTCGTCGGTATCGCTCTTGGCGTCTCTCTTGGCCTCGATATCCACAATACCGCGTCCCCATGCGCCGATAGCGGGTTTCAGCACGCCATGAGTATTTCCGCCCCATGCTTCAAGAGCTTTTCTGATTACTTCCGGACTTAATTCGTCATACGTGCCGGAGATGTACCTGGGCAGCCGTATCTTAGGAAGCTTTTGGGCAAGCAGGCGATAAACGGCGTCTTTCGCGCTCAGTGCGGCCAGCGGACTCGGCTTAGGCGGGAATATTTCGGTCAACTGCCTGTCGCTGAAAACCATCTTGAATTTCGCCTGCACGGCGCCGCCCACATCATAGGCCAAAACTTTCACGCGGCTATCAAAGCGCGGGGCCCAGACCGGGATCCCGTTCTCGATTGTCCAGCCGCCTGTAATAAAAATGTCCGCCTTATCCTTATCCACCTTAAGCTCGTCCGAAAATGGCAGCGCGGCGTAAAGACGCATGTCCGGGTCCGCAGCCGCGGCCAGCATCAGGCCGAAGGTTTCGATTGAATTCCCGGAAGAATAAATCACCCCCCCCATTTTGCCGGGGTCGACGGCCGCAACGTCTTTCATGGCGAACTTCTGGCTTTCCTTCATCAGATAACCCAGGGTAGTCAACCTTCCCCGCAGCATGTACCTTTCGACCTGCACTTTCACAGCCTGCCTGTCGACAGGCGGAGCCTTCTTATCTTCCTGGATCAGTGCCTTCGGCAAGGAGCTCCGGGTTTCGGGGCCCTGCGGGTCAGGCATCAGGGACTCGAACTGAGGCATTACTTCGACTTTGAAATAATCGGGATGAATACCCGGCACGGAAGCCTGCGCAATACCCTTATATTCACTCAGCAGCTCATCCGCGTCCGCCTCGGTTGTGGAAACAGCCTGCACGTTGTCTATGAACTCCTCCCATTCGACTTCTCCCGCGATCGCGCGCATTTCGGAGCGCCTCATTTCCAGTTTTCGGATAGCGCCCTCAAGCGCAATCTGAGCGGGGCGTTCGGGCTCCTTTTCGCGAAGGGCGCGAAGCCTGCGCGCCATGCCGGCAGGCTGGGCAGCAAGGTTCTCCAGAATTCTGACGGACAGAACACGCTGATTCAGGCCTCCGGCTTCCGCGACTTTCAGAAGCTCAGTCTCCGCCGCAAGCGGATTGATCGACTTCAGAGCATCAACGAAATAAAGTACCGCATCGTCAGGCGCATCGATCATGGTAAAAAAATCCTGGAGGACCCCCTCGATTAACGCTTCATCGTATGTTCTTATTTTTCGCAGCGCGGCTTGCGCCTTCGCGGCGCTCAATCGCCCGCGAGAAACTCGATCGCGAAGAACATTCTCCAGGTCCTGCTTGTGAGATTGGGATGGGACCACGTAATAGGCATGATTTTGTGCCCGGATGCCAAACAAGCGGTAGCTCATTTTTCTTAGAAAGCCAGGGATCAACCGGACTTCTTTACTGAAAACCAAAACACCGAACGGTTTATTGCTTCCCGCAATTTTCAGCGGACCCGTCTCGAACTTTTCAGGGCTTCGGCGAAGCCCCTCGGCCGCTGCCGCGAAAACTGCGAGAGCGGCCGTGAAAAATACCACACTCAGTGAAAAGCTCAAAAAGATGGCTGCCGCCACACCGGAAAGAACTAAAAGAAGCGGCACACCGGCCAGATACGCCCGGTTCATCCAGATATTTTTCCCATAGCGCCCGGAAATCGCAGTTTCTTTCATTTCGTCCTGGTCCACGAGCATGAAAGCCTGCTCGCTAAAACGCAGCCGGCTGTGAAGACGACTAAGCTTCTGCTTATCTTCCGAGGAAATCCAGCGTGCGCGGCTCTCGAGCTCTTTGCGAGACATGCCCGCAGGCTTGCTCATGGGGACCATGGAAATATAGCCTCCTGAAACTTCTGCCGCGATATCAGGATTTTCCCGGCTTAAAATCTCTGCCGCTTTTTTCAACCACTCCAGATAAACTTCTTTCTCAAGTGTTTCAACGGCCGTTAGAACCCTCAGGAGGCTTTCCTTCTTTGCTAATGACGGGCCATGATCAAGCATCTCGCGCACAGTGTCGGCCAAACCCAGCACCTGATTTCCCAGGGACCTCTGGGTAAAATCGGCCTGCGCGGAAAGTTTTTTTGCGACAGCCCGGGGCACCTGAATAGCGTCGTACCGGATTTTCAGCCTCTGCTGTTCGGCGCTGTTGCCGAAGAGCGACTTCCAGCCCTCGTCCATAGCCGAATTGATCTGTGCCTGCGGAATGAATTCATTGATTTGCCAGGAATGCTTCCACGTCGCCCTCCCCTGGCCGGTGAGCATCACAGAAACTGTAGCTGACCTGCCGGTATCATCAAAAGGGTTCCTGTCGATCCAGTCTATGTCTCTGCCAAGCAGCGCAGAAAACAAATGCTTCTGAGGCGTCAGCCGGCCTCCCGTTTTCCGGTAAATCGTGAACTTTTCGTACTTCTCGCTCCTTTGAAACGGCGAGTAACCGATAAAAACATAACCACCTTCCTTGACCATAGCCGCCAGAGCTTCACGATCCACTTCCCCGTCGATATTGAAAAACCGCAGAATATCGGCCTGGGGAACCGAAATGCCCTGCCGGTAATCGCCCTCCCTCAGAGCCGTGATATT
>CAZMMY010000338.1:0-2713 GCA_964567495.1 uncultured bacterium | reverse complement strand
TGAGGAAAGCCCGGATGCAGAAGGGCTCGATGTTTTTAAAGGAACGGTACGCGCGTGTCGCTCGAAAACCGTCAAGATCCCGCACATGGGGTGGAACCAGGTCGGGCTTAGAGCCTCCTCGCTCCTGAAGGGACTGCCTGAAAATCCGAGCTTTTATTTTGTGCATAGTTTCTACGCCGTACCTGAAGACGCTAAACTTACGATCGGCGCGTGCGAATACGGCGGCGAAAATTTTACCGCCATCCTGGGAAATGAAACCGCTTTTGCCACCCAGTTTCATCCTGAGAAAAGCCAGCAGGCGGGCCTGGCCATTTTAAAGAACTTTATCTCTTTATGAACGTTACGATTTATCCAGCCATCGATTTATATGAAGGCAAGGTCGTCCGCCTGACTAAAGGCGACTTCGCCCAGAAGACCGTTTATTCCGATTTCCCCGAAGAGATGGCGGAAAAATGGCAGAAAGGCGGCGCTAAATGGATCCACGTCGTGGACCTGGAGGGCGCCAAGACCGGCATTCTCAAGAATCTCAAAGCGGTCGAAGCCATGCGCCGAAAGGTGAAGTGCTGGATCCAGTTCGGGGGCGGCATGCGCAGCCTTGAAGCGGTCGAAGCCGCCATCGCCGCAGGCATGGACCGTGTGGTCATCGGCACCAAGGCGCTTGACGGGGAGTTCTTCAGGCAGGCCCTAAGCCGTTTCGGAAACCGAATTGCCGTAGGCGTGGACGTCAAAGACGGTTTCGTCCAGACACAGGGCTGGCTCGAAGCCTCATCAGTCAGCCTCGAAGACGGAATTAAAATGTTCAACGATAACGGTGTTGAAACTCTGATTTATACCGATATTCAAAGGGACGGCATGCTGCAGGGCCCGAACCTTGAAAAGCTGGGCGAAGTGCTTAGACTTTCGCGTTCGCGAATTATTCTTTCGGGCGGCATCGGCAGTATCGGCGACATTGAAAAAGCCTCCTCGATTAACGCCGCGAACCTCGACGGCATCATCGTAGGCAAGGCGCTTTACGAAAACAAGTTCACGCTCGAGCAGGCCCTCAAGGCCGCCGGGGGAAAATAATGAACTCCTTTTTACAGCCGTATATTGACAGCGTCCTGGCGGAACGAAGCTGGTCCTGGTCGCTAATCGGCATTCTTTACGTGCTGGCCGCGCTTTTTGTGCGCAGCTGGTTTATAGGCCCGCTTTTCTCCAAAGCCCGGCTCCTGGACCACAGCCTTTACAGCGCTATCAAGCACGCGTATGCCAAACGTTCTTTCTGGGGATGGCTGCTTTTCTTCCTCCCGCTCGCGCTGTTCGTTCTCTTCTGGCAGAATTATCTACCGCAGAAAATTACCCAGACGTTTGTGGTTTCGGCGGGTTCCTCCAGCCTCGTGCTTTCCATCATGTTCCATCTCCAGGCATTCGGCGCCGGGGCGGTCTCCGTGTTCAAGAAACACAACGACCAGGCGAAAGAGAAAAGCCTGTATTAACAGGCAGGGCCCTCATGCTTTCCAAACGAATCATTCCATGCCTTGACGTCAAGGACGGCCGTGTCGTTAAAGGCGTCCAGTTCGTGAACCTTCAGGACGCAGGGGACCCAGTCACGTGCGCGCAGGCCTACGACGCGCAGAACGCGGACGAGCTGGTCTTCCTGGACATCAACGCCTCGCATGAAAACCGCGGCACCATGCTCCACGTCGTGGAGAAGGTGGCGGAAACTATTTATATTCCTTTTACGGTAGGCGGCGGCATCAGCGACGTAACGCACATCCGGGAGCTTCTGAAAGCCGGCTGCGACAAAGTTTCTATCAACACCTCTGCCATCAAACGCCCGGACTTTATCTCGGAAGCCAGCCGCAAATTCGGAGCTCAGTGCATCGTGCTGGCCATCGATGCGCGCCGTACGGGAAATGGAAAATGGGAAGTCTTCACACACGGCGGCCGCAAACCTGCCGGCCTTGACGCCGTCGAGTGGGCAAAAGAAGGCGAGAAAAAAGGCGCAGGCGAAATCCTATTGACCAGCATGGACCGCGACGGGACGAAACAAGGCTACGATCTTGAGCTCCTTCGCACTGTTTCAAGAGCGGTGCGCATTCCGGTCATCGCATCCGGCGGCGCCGGCAACCTGGAGCATTTTTACCAGGCATTTACAGACGGGGAAGCGGACGCATGTTTGGCCGCTTCGCTGTTTCACTTTGGCGAACTGAAGATCCCACAGACCAAGGAATATCTGGCCGGAAAAGGCATTCCGGTACGCCTTTGAACTCTCAAGTGTGACCACTTGACACACTTTTGAGTTAAAGGCATACTGGTTTCTCAATCCGATATTTTAATTCGGCTTAAGTCATTTTAAGACAAGGAGTTAGTGATGAGCACGCAGTACAAATACAACGATCAGGGCCTTATTCCCGCCATTATCCAGGACGCCGACAGCGGAGAAGTCCTGATGCTGGCCTACATGGATAAAACCGCTTTCGAACGCACTCTCAAAGAAAAAAAGACCGTCTTCTTCTCACGTTCCCGTAATCAGTACTGGGTCAAAGGCGAAAGCTCCGGCCACATCCAGGAAGTCAAGCAGGTCCTGACTGATTGCGACAACGACACTATCCTGATCCGCGTCAAGCAGACGGGCGGCGCCTGCCATCTGGGCTATCGCACCTGTTTTGTCCACGAGCTCGGAGACGACGCCAACAACAAGCGCGTGACCCAGGAAAAAGATTTCGACCCC
>CAZMMY010000337.1:0-2722 GCA_964567495.1 uncultured bacterium | reverse complement strand
GCAAAAGAGAAAAACATCCTCTTCCACTCCGACGCGGCACAGGCCATCGGAAAAATCCCCATCCACGTGCAGGACATGGACATCGATATCCTTTCCATCTCCGCCCACAAGTTTTACGGGCCCAAGGGCGTGGGCGTGCTCTGGGTGCGCAGCAAAAATCCGCGAGCGCGCGTCCTTCCGCTGATCCACGGCGGCGGGCAAGAAAACGGCATGCGGTCGGGAACGCTTAATGTCCCCGGCATCGTGGGCCTGGCCAAGGCGATTCATCTCGCCAAAGACGAACTTTACAGTGAGATGGCGCGCCTTGTGGCCTTGCGTGAAAGGCTGCGTGACGGTATCCTTCGCCAGCTCGACAATGTGTACGTCAACGGCCACCCGGTCAACCGGCTGCCCGGCAACCTGAACCTGAGTTTTTCAGGCGTGGAAAGCGACGCGCTCCTCATGGCAGTCAATGAAGACATCGCCCTTTCGGCGGGCTCGGCCTGTACCTCCAAAACAATTGAACCATCCTACGTTCTCAAGGCGCTGGGCCTTCCTTCGGACCGCATGCTCGGCGCGATCCGTTTCGGCCTCGGCCGTTTTAACACTGAAGAAGAAGTAGATTTCGTAGTCGACCGCGTTACGCGCGCGGTCAGAAAACTTCGCGAGCTTTCGCCGCTGTCGCGAAAAGCTTGAACTCGGTGGTATTCTAGAAAAGAGGGAATTATGTCCATCTATCTGACGCAGGGCGCTATCGCGGAAGTCAAAAGAATGGCCGCAAAGGAAAAACCGGAAACCGGGCTCAGACTTGGAGTCAAGGGCGGCGGCTGTTCGGGCCTTTCCTATTTCATGAACTTTGACGCGAAAAAAGAGAAAGACCAGGAATTCGATTTTGATGGGCTCAAAGTTTTCGTGGACCCGAAGAGCCTGCTTTATCTCAAGGGGACCACGCTCGATTACGCAGACACGCTCCAGGACAAAGGCTTCAAGTTCATCAACCCGCAGGCCAGCAAAACGTGCGGCTGCGGCGAGTCTTTTTCCGTTTAATCCATAACCCCGGCCCCCTGTGGATAAAAAAACGTCCGAAGAAAAACTGAAACCCCTGCACCAGGAGATCCGCTATCTGGGCGACTGCCTCGGCCGCGTCCTGGTCGAGCAGGAGGGGAAACCTTTCTACGAGCTTGTCGAAACCATCCGCGGGCTTTCCAAGGACTTGCGCAGTAAATATTCCACCGAGCGCGAGAACACCCTTTCCGACAAGATTGCCTCGCTGGACCTGGACCGCCTGACCAAGGTGCTTGACGCATTCACCATTTATTTCCAGCTGGTCAACCTGGCTGAGGAAAAGCACCGCGTCCGCCGCAAAAAGGCGTACGAGCAGGAGGGCATGCCCCAGCCCGGTTCGCTCGAGGACATCGTCGAAACACTCAAAAACTCCAAGATTTCTTTCCGCAAGATCGAGAAGATTGTTTCCGAACTTTCCATTGAGCTCGTCCTGACCGCGCACCCGACCGAAGCCCAGCGCCGGTCGGTGCTCGAGAAAATTTTTGACGTCGACCGCCTGCTCGACGACAAAGAATACAGCGTGCTGACCAAGCGCGAACAGGAGGAAATCGACCAGAAAGTCTGCGAGGCGCTGACGCTGCTGTGGCAGACCGACGGTCTGCGCCGCAGGCGCCAGACCGTGCAGGACGAAGTGGACAACGGGCTTTTCTATCTGGACGAAGTCCTTTTCAGTGTTCTCCCCGCCACGCTGCTGCGTTTTTACAAGCTAATGGAGAAAAGCTACGGCAAAAAAATGCAGTTCAAGCCTATCGTGCGCTTCGGCTCCTGGATCGGCGGCGACCGTGACGGCAATCCTTACGTCACGCATCAGGTCACGCTCGAAACCCTGCGCCGCCAGAAAGACGTGCTCCTGCGTAAGTACATTCAGACGCTGGAAGTCATGCTTCACGATTTCAGCCAGTCTGTGCACCTGGTCGGGGCGTCGCGTGAACTGCTGGAATCCACCGAGGAAGACGCCCGCGGCATGAAGATTTACGCCGAGGCCGTGCGCGAAAAGAGCAAGCACGAGCCGTACCGCAAAAAGATTTCCTTCATGGCCCGCAAGCTCGTTAATGCCCTCCGGCTGAATTCATCCGAAGCTCAGCGGAAGACGGCACCGGACGAGACTATCGAGGCCGCGTACCCGAACGCGAAGGCTTTTCGCGAAGATCTCATGATCCTGATTCGTTCTCTTGAAAAGAACAAGGGCGGCTACCTGCTGCCGCGTCTGGAAAAGCTGCTGGCCGCGGTCGATATTTTTGGTTTCCATTTTGTGAAGCTCGATATCCGCGATAATACCGCTGTGATCGAAAACGCGGTCGCCGAAATACTGGAGAAAAACAAGATTTCCGACAGGCCTTTTCTGAAGCTTTCCGAGGAGGAGCGGGTCAAGCTGCTGACTCGTCTGATCCAGGAGGGACCGCACGACAAAATATTGAAGGGGAATTATTCGGAGGCAACGACCGAGGCGCTTGCTGTTTTTCGCGTGATTTCCGAGGTCCGTTCGTCTTTTGATGCCAATGCCCTTGACCGGTATGTCCTGAGCATGACCCGCGGCCGCGCCGACGTCCTTTCGCTTGTCTGGCTTGCTCACGAGACCCAGAACGAAGGCCTGATGATTGTTCCTCTGTTCGAGACCATCGAGGACCTTAAAAACTGCGGTAAAGTAATGGAAGGCCTGTACAGCGACCCGGCCTAC
>CAZMMY010000336.1:0-2724 GCA_964567495.1 uncultured bacterium | reverse complement strand
CGTTCTGAGCCAGGATCAAACTCTCCGTTGAGAAAGTATTGATCCAAGATCGTAAAGACCGAACCGCACATCATGTAAAAGAGCGAATAAAGACAATCTCTCCCCAAGGGGAAGAGTTGCGTAATGTAATCGAATTATAACGAAGTGTCAACAGAAGAATGTAAGAAAATGCGGGTTCTTACTTTTTCTTACATTTCGGAGAAACAACGGCCTTCATCTTACCAGAATTGACGTTCCTGTCAAGCGGCTATTTTGAAGAAAATTTGTGTATTATCGGACGAATTGCGAGGCTCTTTTTGCTGCACCTAGCAATCTATCTCATTATGAGTAAATGATTTAGGCAAATACGCAAACCTGGCGCTTACTTTATGGATTTCACCGCTATCTTGATTTCCACGCCATCGCCCTTCTTTTCGAGAATGAGTGTCATCTCCGTATCGGCCTTCCCATCGCCATTTGTATCAATAGGAAGAACCACAGTCGTTTTTGCGCCCGCTACAACAGGCGCTTTGACTTCGCCGATGATTTTACCTTCTACCGATCTTCCGGGCGCGATGGTGATATCAACGACATCATCCTTTTTCGGGTACTTCGTCGCCGTAATTTCCGTAATCTTTTCGTTGTCCCACTCCTCCGCCGCCATAGGCGCGGGCTCTGGGCTGGGCGCCACCAAGGCGACGACGAATTGGTTCTGCAGATTGATAAAATCCTGCGCACTGCCTTGAAAAATAATGATCTCTCCATCAGCCGGTGGAGGCGCGGATGCAGAAATCGCCGCATATGAAGCAGCCGTCATCGCAGGCGGCAAGGGCGAACTTTCAGCAGGAGCATCCGTGATCACCGCAATCGACCCAGATATTGCGGGAACCGATTCGCCAGAAACGTCGGCAGCGTCAACCGGGGCTGCGGGCGCTGAAGATGAAGGCATTGGGGAAGGATTAACGGGAGCCGGAGCGGGCGGAGGCACAGGCGCAGGATTTGCCGGGAGGCGGGTACGCGCGCTTCGGGCTCCATTGGCCTGAATGGTGATAACTAATTCGTTGGTGACGCCGCCCGTATTTCCACGGTCGTACCCGATAATAATGGTCGTAATATTTGTAGCCTGATCAGTAGAAGAGGATGCGTTGACCACTCTTCCTTTGGCATATTCAGGAGTGTCGATCCTGCCGATCCTTCTGAGCCTCGTCAGCATGTCGAGCGTATCACCGGCGGCAGGTAAATTATTGGCGGTAATATTCGGAAGATCGGCGGTCCGCCAGGTTCTGCGCTGCTGCAGCTGGTTCTGCAGCCTGTCGCGTCTCTGCTGAAGATCCTCGAGCATCCTCCGGTCGATTTCCTCCTGCTTCCGCCGGTCAAGAGAGGCGAGCATTTCTCCGTCCATCGTTTCATCGGCAGTGACAGGGCCGGGAGAAGCAGGAACCGTCAGTGCGGAAGAATTCAAGCGGGCCGTCAAAGATGCAATCATAGCTTCAATAGAAGCGAGTTCCATCTCAAGCATGTCGTAAGAAGGCTCCTGGTAAGCCGCGCCGTTTTCCTGGTCCCAACTAATCAGCGTGTTGATGTCGGTAATTTCTTCTTCGATTAATTCGCCAGAAGGCGGCAGCAGGCTCGTCATGTTAACAGGCGCGGCCAGTTCCGGCGCCGGGGACTCCCCAACTGAAGCCGCCAACGGACCTTCCGGAACCATGTCCACAGGCGCCAGGGGCTGCAAAGGAGCGGGCGGCTCGGGATTCGGCCGCGGCGATTCAGGCACAGCCTGTTCGGCCGCAGGCTGGGTTTGTTCACCCATCATCTGTGTCGCGTCGAACGCAAAAACGTTATTTGAAATAAAGAGGGACAAAACCAAGAGAGCCGAAAACCGGGACGTTTTCATATCTTCTCCTTAAAATAGAGGTGAATTTAAACCTTTTAAAAAAGATGCCCTATACAAGGCCCGAAATCAAGCTTCGTCCGGAAAGGTTTATTCGACGGTAACAGATTTGGCCAGGTTACGGGGCTGGTCTACGTCGCGGCCATTCAGGACCGCTATGTGATAGGCCAGAAGCTGGAGAGGAACGGCCGTCAGAATAGGGGAGAAAATTTCGAGGGTCTTGGGCACGAAAAAAGTCCTTTTTGAAAGGTTTGCCGTATGCTGGTCGCCCTTGCTGGCAATGCTGACGATAATCCCTTTACGCGCGCGGATCTCTTCGATATTGCTGATCATTTTTTCATACGTCTTCGACGGAGAAGGGCAGATGCAGATGACCGGCTGCTGGGAATCAATAAGGGCGATCGGGCCGTGTTTCATTTCGCCGGCCGGATAGCCGTGGGCATGCGCGTAAGTAATTTCCTTCAGTTTCAGTGCGCCTTCGAGCGCATTGGGATAATTGAAGCCGCGGCCCAGGTACAGAAAGTTCCTCGAGCGATAAAGTTCTTTCGAGCATTTCTTGACCGCGTCCTCCTGATGCAGCGCCTCGCGAATTTGCGAAGGAAGGCGAACAATAGTCTGAAGCAGCGGTTTCTCCAGCACCTCGAATGATTTCTTTCTTTTGGGGTGGATCTGTCCGAGATAAAGCGCGAAAAGCGCCAGCACCGCCAGCTGTGCCAGATAAGCTTTGGTTGAAGCCACGCCAATTTCCGGACCGGCATGAGTATAGATAACGCAGTCCGCTTCGCGCGCGATCGTGCTGCCGACCACGTTTACAATAGCAAGGGTCATGGCGCCCTTGCTTTTGGCTTCGCGCA
>CAZMMY010000335.1:0-2740 GCA_964567495.1 uncultured bacterium | reverse complement strand
ACGGGATTGGATATGCTGCTATATTTTCCCTCATCCTTAACAATCACCGGAGGAGGCAGTTCTAAAGCTGCCCGTTCAGATAAGGGAGATTCCTCAAGAAAACTGCTTGTAGGATCTTGAGTATTAGACGCCGGGGCAGAGTTACTATTATTCTGGCTGCCCGGAGCCGTAGTCGGCTGATTCTGCTGAGCCGTAGGGTTTTGGGTTCCCAGAGGATCCCCTGCATAAGCCGTCTGCGAAATTAGGAGGAAAACAAGAATAAGCGCCTGAAGCTTCATTTGCTTTTCCAATATCATTTTATCCTCCAAAATTTAAAACATAATAAATCTGCTTAAAAAGTAGCGTGCCCTATGATGTCCAAATTAGCAACGCATAAAGGGTAGCAAATTATAGCAATACTGATCAGCCGATAAGTGAGCCTGGGGAGGTCATACTTCTGGGTAAAGAATGAATCAGTCCTCCAAGGGCCGATCTGACTGATTATTAGCCCCGGATGTACCGGGTTCAGGCTCCAGCGGCCAGGCGGGCCCAGGCCTTGAGTCTGCGGGAATCTTCCAGAATTTCTACAGGTACTTCGTAGTAATTCTTCAGCTTGATGGTTTTCTTCCCTTTTTTGCGGTAGGTAAAGGGTTTTGAAGCGGCGGTCAGGTACGCGGGCAAAGTTTCGGGATTCGTTTTGAAATACAGCTTTCCGTTGAACAGGATCGCAAAAAATTCTTTTTTGAGGTAGAGGCCGTGGCCGCCGAACATGCGCCTGATTTCCAGGCCTTCGAGGCCATCCAGTTGATTGGCGGCAAACTCGGCGAAAGAATCCCCGGGCATCAATTAATTTTTTTGGAAAGGTGGAGCAGGTAGAGGGCGCCGGCGAGATTGAGCGGCAGCCAGAGGTAGCGGCTTTCGTAAGTCGGCAGCAGCGGGTTGAACACCATGGCCTCGATCGCGAGCGGCCAGACGTGGCAATTCAGATCCGGATGTTCCCTGAAGCGCAGCGCGGCATAAATGGCAGCCGCGAACACGAACCCGCGCATGGCGACATAGTAAAACGGGGGCCAGAGCGGAATCACGCCCGTGCAAAGCAGAAGGCCCGCAAGCAGAAGCAGGATTTTGATTTTCTTTTCTTCGCCCGTCATGTTTCTCTCCTCTGTGTCATCCTGAACGCTGTGAAGGATCTCGGTTTAAAACCCAGATTCTTCGGCCTTTGGCCTCAGAATGACAAACTTTTTAATTTATTTTCTGGCCAGCCAGATCAAATGATAACCGCCCGCCTTGCTGCCGGCGCGGGCATGCACGCGTTTTTCTTCCACATGGAACCCGGCCGTGACCAGGCGCTTCGTGAATTCCTTGTCCGGGCCTGAGGACCACACGCCCAGCACGCCGCGCGGCCTGAGCGCGATGCCGGCGTTGAACAAACCTTTGAGATTATAGAGCTTGTCGTTCCCCTTCTGAAACAATCTTTGCGGGCCATTGTCCACGTCGAGCAGGATGGCGTTGAAATCGGAACGCGCGTCCTTGATGGTTTTGACGACGTCCTCTTCCCGCACGGTCACGCGCTTGTCATTCAGCGGATTATTGGCGAGATGGCCGAGAGTTTCGCGGTTCCACTTTACGACTTCGGGGACGAGCTCCGAAACCACGACTTCGGCGTCTTCAGGCAGGTTCTCGAGCGCGGCGCGCAGGCTGAAGCCCATGCCCAGCCCGCCGATCAGGACGCGAATCTTTTTCTCAAGCGCGACCTGGCGGCACGCGAGCTCGGCGAGAGCTTCTTCGGAGCCATGCATACGGCTGTTCATGAGCTCGACCGTGCCGACCTTAATGGAAAAGTCACGGTCGTGGCTGAAGAGCTTGAGCTCCTGGCCGTCCGGCGTTTTGGCGCTGTCTAAAAGGATGATCGGTTTCAAAATTTTTTGCCGGCTGGGGCCGGGGCTTCCTTTTTTGTAGTGTTTTGCCTTTAGGTTATTTCAGGGTGCGGACTACTTGCCCGATATGTTACCTTAGTTCGATGAATTTTTGCCGGAAATTCTCGATTTTGATGGTTTGCTTGTCGGTGGCCTGTCCCTCCACCCATGCGGCAGAACCCTCTTTCAGCGGGCGCTACATCAAATACCAGCAGCCCGATTTTCTCTCCTTCGAGGAGCTGAAGAAACTCTCCTCCAACCCAAAGCCCAAAGGCGCGCTCGGCCAGAAGCTTGAAAAGTTCTGGAAGACCCCCATCATCAGCAATGAGGCCTTTTATGCCGGCGCACGGCCCCAGGGGCTGGTCCATCCCAAAATCGGCCGCGTCATGAACGTGGCCAGCTGGAACATCGAGAAGTCCTTCAATGTTCCGCGCGTTGTCAAAATGCTGAGTTCAGAGACGGCCTTCAAGACCATGATCGACTATAAGGAAGTCGACAAGGGCTCGAAAAAGTACAAGGATCTGGAGCGGCAGAGGAACCGGCTGCTTTACGCGGACGTTGTGGTCCTGCACGAGATGGACATCGGCGTCCAGCGCTCAGGCTACCTGAACGCCGCGGCCGAAATCGCAAAAACGCTGAACATGAATTACGCGTACGGAGCGCAGCAGCTGGAAATCGACCCGGTCCTGCTCGGCATCGAAAAAGCTGTGGAGGAAGACGGCAGCCCCGACCCTTCCAAGTCTTTCGACGTGGACCCGGCCCGCTACAAAGGCGTGTTCGGATCGGCCGTCCTTTCGCGCTACCCCATCAAGAAAGTCGAGGTCTTCCAGCTGAAGCACCAGGCC
>CAZMMY010000334.1:0-2749 GCA_964567495.1 uncultured bacterium | reverse complement strand
ATACTCGCGAAATCATGACCCCTTTCAGGGAGATCCAGGTCAAGTTCTCCAGGGTCTACGCCCGCATTCTCTGCCAGGCGGAGCTGACCCTCCCGCAGTACGCGCTTCTCAGCCTGCTGGTGCTTTCCGGCGAATGCTCTATGACGGAAGTAAGTCAGAAGCTCCACATCACCAAGCCCGCCGTGACTCACCTGGTCGATCATCTCGAACGCAAGCATTTCGTAAAAAGGTCCGCTGTAGAAGGGGACCGGCGCGTCCATCATCTTGAAGTTACTCCGAAAGGTACCCGCGCCGCTGAAGCGGTGCAGAAAAAAGTTTTCCGTTATATGGCCGTCACGCTGGGGCTTTTCAATAATTCGCAGCAGGCGGTGATTACCGACTTTTACCGCCGCCTCGTGAGTACGCTGGACAAGGCCCTGCTGAAAGAGAAAGCGATATGAGGCAGCGGTTTTTTTCTTTTCTGCTGGCCCTCACGCTGCTTCCGGCCGCGGACCCGGCATGGGCCATGGGCCGCAGGCCCAAGGAAACGCCGGCTTCTTCGAGCCAGGTCCTGCTCAGGCTGTCCGACTGTTACGACCTTGCGCTCCGCCGTTCGGAGACCGTTGCCATGCAGCAGGAAGAAATTAAAAGGACCGGCGCGACTTTTTTGAGGGCGCTTGGCGAGGCCGTAGGCGACATCAACTATGTCGTCACGAATTCCTTCCAGGAACCGCAGAATGACGTGCTCGGCGGGGCCGACACGGGTTCTGTCGGCGGCACTTTCAATTCCGAGGAGAGGCGCGAAAGAAAATTCGTGCTGACCCAGCCGCTTTTTCAGGGCTTCAAATCAATCGGCACTCTGACTGGCGCCGGCAGCCTTCGCAAGCAGCGCGGCCAGGAAGCGAGGCGGGCGCGCGAACTTTTGTTTATCGACGTGGTCAAGGCGTTTTACGGACTTCTGAAGTTTGAGAAGGACCTGGAAACCATTCAGGGCATCAATCAGCTCTATGAAGAGAGGGTCATGGACCTTGAGGAGCGCGAGCAGATCGGCCGGTCGCGCGCCAGCGAAGTTTTCAGCGCGAAGGCCCAGATGAAGCTGCTGGAAGCCGAGCTTGCGCGGGCCGAGGGAAATCTCCGCATCGGCAGGGAGCTGATGTCCTATTTTGTCGGCGTCGAGCCCGAGCGGATCAAGCTGCAGGAAGAGACGACCAACGATGACCCGGGAGAAATGCCGGATCTGGAAGACATCATCGAGCACCGTTCGGACGTGCAGGCCCAGAGGCACGCCATGAAAAGCGCGTGGCGAAGCGTAATCGTGGCGCAGAGCGATTTCTGGCCCCATGCGGACCTTGAGGTCAAGCAGTACGACCACCGTGAAGGCTTTCAGTCTAGCATTGACTGGGACGCGCTGGTCACGCTCGACATTCCGATTTTTACCGGCGGCACCACCGCGGGCGAGTTCAAGGACGCGTGGGTGGACTGGAAAAAAGCCAAGCTGGCCTATTCGCTTTCCAAGAGGCAGGCCGAACTGGAGATCAAGGAAAGCTTTCAGAACTGGCAGACTTCCATGCGCGAGCACAAGGCGCTTGAAGCGGCCGTGAAGGCGGCGCAGGAAAATTTCAGGCTGCAGAAAGAAGACTACAGCCGGAGCCTCGTCAACAACCTTGAAGTGCTGTCCGCTCTCCAGTCTTTTTTTGAAACCAGCAAAGAAGCCAACCGGGTTTATTACGGGATGAAGCAGAGCTACTGGCGGCTGCAGACCGCCATGGGGAATGTCGGGGAAACAGCATGAACATTTCAGAAGTCTCGATTAAAAATCCGGTTTTCGCATGGATGCTGATGATCGGGCTCATGCTTTTCGGCGCGATCAGCTTCCACGGCATGGGCGTGGGCCAGATGCCGGACGTGGACTTTCCGGTGCTGAACGTCAGCGTGACCTGGGAAGGCGCGGCTGCCGAAGCCATTGAAACTGATGTGGTCGACATCATCGAAGATGCGGTTATGAGCGTGGAAGGCTTGAAAGAAGTTTCCTCGTCGACCCGTCAGGGTATGGCGCAAATCAATATCGAATTCGAGCTCGACCGCGACATCGACGTCGCGCTGCAGGAAGTGCAGAGCAAAATTTCCCAGGTCCAGCTGCGCCTTCCGCGTGAAATGGACCCGCCGGTTATCATTAAAAGCAACCCGGAAGACCAGCCTATTATCTGGCTTGGTGTTTCGACCAAACGCCCGCTGCGCGATCTGATGGAGTATGTGGATAACGAAGTCAAAGACCGCTTCAAGACCGTGCCGGGAGTCGGAGAGGTTTTCCTGGGCGGCTTCCTGGAAAGAAACCTGCGCGTATGGCTGGACACCAAGAAGCTCGAGATGTACCAGTTGACCGTGCAGGACGTGGTCGACGCTATTCAGCAGGAACACGTGGAAATGCCGGCCGGCAGGCTGCAGACCATGGAAAAGGAATCCAACGTCCGCGCCATGGGGGAAGCTCGCTCGGTCGAGGATTTCGAAAAGATCATGATCAACACGCGTTCGGGCCAGCCCATTTACAAACCCATCATGCTCAAGGAAGTCGCGGGAATCGAGGACGGTCTGGCGGACGTGCGCAGGATTTCCCGCGTGCAGGGCGAAATGGCCGTGGGCCTCGGCATCCGAAAACAGCGCGGCGCCAATACCGTTGAAGTCGCGCGAGGGGTCAAAAAGAAGCTGGCCGAGTTGAAAAAGGAAATTGACCCAGATTTCAGGCTGCAGGTCAATTTCGACAGCACCAGGT
>CAZMMY010000333.1:0-2765 GCA_964567495.1 uncultured bacterium | reverse complement strand
TGCCCTCGCCCACGTAGCGGCCCAGCGGGATGAAAATGACAAGCGTCAGAAAAAAAAGGGCCGCAAACAACGCCGCGGACAAAACGCCCGCGGCCGCGATCATGAGCTTTTCGGGGATCGCGGCGCCATGCCCCCCCAGGAAAGTGTCACGGATGCTGGCCGCGAGCTGCGGCGCTGCGATGCTTCCGCCCCACTGGTGGACCCCGGCGTCCGGAAAAAACAGGCGCGTCAAATGCAGTTCGGCGGAAAACGCCAGCAGAAGCAGCAGAACGGCGGTGAGAGGAAAATGCCATTTCGTGACGTGCGGAAAACGCCCGGTCATGCCCAGCCCGAGCCCCAGGAAGGCCGCGAACAGCGCGAAATTCTTGAGGTAAGCGAACATGCGGATCTCAGAACCGAGCCAGCGGATCAGCATGACCTCCGCATACATCAGGAGAACGCTCGCCATAAAAAGGCGCAGCGAGGCCCCGCGCGTGGAGATTTTCGATTCAGCCTTCATCATACTCATGAAGCAGGATTGATCAGGTCTTCTCGTTTAATGGGAGGGTTGCAATCGTCCCATTTTTTAGAAAGCATGGCAATGGCCGTGACCGGCGTGATGGCGTAGAACGCATGGCTGACTCCGATCGGGTTGCGGACGCACATGCCTTTGCCCATGTGGATGATCTGCTCCCCTCCGGGCGCCTCCGAATCCTTACTCACCATAACGCCGCTGCCTTCCACCACCAGGAAGTATTCTACAAACTCCGGATGGTAATGGTTGCCGCGCGTCTTGCCGGGCTGGAAGTAAAGCATGTTAAACTCGACGAGCGGCTCCTGCGGAATCCAGGTAAAGATGCCGCCGCGGCCGTCGGTGACCGTCAGAGGGTTGCACGACGGCCAGATAATTTCCTGTTTTTTATTCTGTTCTTTCTTCATTAACCACCTCTCATTTCAGTTGTTGATTATCGGCTCGGTCCGGTTTGTTGTGAAGCTCGCGCCGCACCTGCGAAGTAGAACTCAACGGCCAGCACGCTGGCCGCCACGATGACGGCAAAAGCGCAGGCCGTAGCGACGGCTGAGCCAAGGGCCCCAAGCCGGGGCACGAGCTGCAAAACCAGGAAAGTGTTCACAACGGCGCCCGCACCCAGGATGTAGACATTCAGCCGCTCCCTCCCGATGCTGACCAGAAGATTGCCGCTGGCGATACCGAAATAAACCGCGGAAACAGACCAGATAAGGATGCGCAGCACGGGCACCGCGCCCTCGAACTCGGAACCAAAAATGACCCTGACGATCCACGGCGCAAAAAATGAGCCGCCGGCGCCCAGCGCGGCGCCGGCGGCGCAGAACCACATCATACTTTCGATATAAAGCCGCCGCAGGCGGGCGGTATCGGAGGCCGCGTAGCGCGACATGAGCGGATAAATCGTAGCCATGATCATGGGGGGAATCAGCAGCGCCGGGCTCGTGATCCTGAAAGCCGCGGCGTAAAGCCCCACTTCGTGCAGACTCGAAAGTCTTTCGAGAAACAGCGCATTGATCTGATTCGCGAAAAGGTTGAGAATGCCCGCGGCGCCAAGCGGGATGCTCGATTTCAGGATCGCTTTGGCGACTTTTCCGTCCATGCGCAGCACCGGTTTCAAAAAGCGACGCGAAGCGATCCAGTAAGCCGGCAGAAAAAGCGCGTCGCCTGCCACCAGCGCGGCAATCAGCCACACAAGCCCGCCCTGGGCACGGACCACCAGCATGACCAGCGCGAACTGGAACAGGCGGTTAAACACGCCCAGCGCCGCCGTATATTTCATTTTCAGATCGACCTGGAAAATAACCATAGGCAGCTGAAGCACGATGACAAAAAGCATCACCGCATAGAGATAAAGGCTTTTTTTCAGCTCCGGCTCCGAATGCATGAACGAAATGACCACGCACGCCGCCGCCATGCAGACACCGGCGATCAGGAGCTTGAGCAGCAGCGCGGTGCCCATGATGCGGTCTGCATTTCCCCGGTTTTTCGCCAATTCTCGTATAAGAATCGTGTTTGTTCCAAAATCATTGAACGACAGGAACAGCGCGTAAAAAGCAAAAATGTAATTGAAGACGCCGAAGCCTTCCACCCCGAGGTAACGCGAAAGAATCATATTGGAAGCCACGCCGGTGGCAAGCGACGTCAACTGGACCGCAAACTGGCAGATGATGTTCTGCACGACCGTCCAGCGCAGGTTCGACCAGACAGGCATCATTTTCCACGCTCCGCGAGCAGCTTCTCATAGATCTTCAAGGTCTTTACCGCGACGGCCTCCCACGCCCACTCACGATAGAAGGGATCGGCCTCGTAATTAATAGCCTCGGGGTGATCGAGCATCTCCCGCGCCGCGGCAAGCAGGCTCTTGGGATCCTTGCGATCATAAAACCTGAGCGACGAGCTGAGCGTTCCCACTTCCTTGAAGTAAGCCATGTCGGAAACAAGCACAGGCCGCCGCGCCGCAATAGCATAGCTAAGCGCATAGGAAGCCGTGTGATGGCGATAATTGTAAGGAAGCGCAATCATCCTGCAGCCGGAAAGGAGCGCCAGGGTATTGGCATCCGGCAGGTATCCTGTGACCACAAAACGGTCTTCCAGGCCAAGGCTCGCAGCCAAGACCTTCAGCTTGTCCAGGTAACAATGGTTCCCCCCGGCAGGTTCTCCAATCGCCAGCAAAATAACGTCCTTGGGAAGCTGCGTCAGGACGTGAAGCATCAAATCATAACCTTTGTCTTCACGCAGGAACCCCAGCATGCCGATA
>CAZMMY010000332.1:0-2770 GCA_964567495.1 uncultured bacterium | reverse complement strand
GATATTCCCACAGCGCGTTCATGTCGTCATTTATCGGATTTGCGCCGGTAGAAGAGCCGAAGTTCGTCATGACTGTGACGCTGGACGAACCGCGCCCCATGTATTACGGCGGTGTGGTTGCGGCGCCGGTGTTCAAGGAAGTCATGGAAACGGCTCTCTTGTCGCTCGGTCACATTCCGGACGACGCCAAAATGCTGGAACCCGTCAGACCTTCGCAGCCGACTCCAAAGACTTTGCCCAAGTCTCCAGTAAAGGCCGCCCGGGGTACAAAAACTCCGACTCGGTAACTCCTGCGGGGCAGGTCACATTGACCTCGATCAACTTTCCGTCCAGCACGTCCAGGCCCGCGAAATGGATACCTTCCTTCAAAAGATAAGGCCGTAACTCCGTCAGCAGTTTTTTCTCGTCTGCATTCAGGTCCGCACGGTGGAAAGTGGCGCGCAGGTCCAGATTGGCGCGAAAATCATTTTTTGCAGGGCGTTTTTCATAGGCCGATAGAAATTTTCCGTTCAGCATCAGGATGCGCTTCTCGCTGCTTTTCGCATGCCGGACAATTTTTTTCTGGGCGAGCACGAAACCTTCCCGGGGCAGGACGCGTTTCAGCCGGGGGAGCGTGGATTTGCTCAGGAGAAAAACGCCGCGCCCGCCTTTATCGTTCAGGCGTTTGATTACCAGCTGGCCATGGGTTTTCTGAAACGCCATGATCTCCGCCAGAGAGCCTGAAACCAGGCTTGGCGGTACTCGTTTCGGAAAATTGAGGGTCCAAAGTTTTTCGCTGATATTGCGAACGCCCCGCGGATCGTTCACGACCCGGACTTTTCCCTTCAAGCCTTCCCGCATGTAAGTCACATAAAGATAAAGGGCGTCGACCGGAGGTTCTTTGCGGATCATGACGAGGTCGAAAGCCGTCAGGAGCATTCTTTGCGAAGCGCCCTCGCTGAATGTCTTTCCGCCTTTCCCATAAAAGAGCGGTTTGGCCGATGCCCTCATGTTTCCATTGATAAAAGAAAGGTCCGGGATGTCGGCGGCCCAGCATTTGTGGCCGCGGGCGGCGAGGGTGCGTGCCAGGTGGAGGGTGTTGTCCCACCGGGGCGCGAGCATTTTGAGAGGATCCATGATCATAAGGATTTTCATAAATAAAAGCCTGGCTGCTTGCAAGCTATTGTAAACTAATTACTTAACATTTAGGGAGCATTTTGTGACAACGGCGGTCCAGGAAAACACTCATCTCTTAAAATCTGAAAAAGACCTGGAGCACTACTTCCATGGTTTTATCAAGCCGCAGGAGGCCATGAAGGTCGGCCTGGAAGCCGAATTCTTCTGCGCAGACCGCCAGACCGGCAAGGCCGTGCCGTATGAAGGGATGCATGGCGTCGAGGCAGTTCTTAAGGCCCTGGCCAGAAAATTCCGCTATGAAACTATTCTGGAAAACGGCCGGCTGATCGGCCTGACGCGCAACGACAGCTCTATCTCGCTTGAACCGGGGGGGCAGGTCGAACTCTCCGCGCCTCCCGTGCATGATGTATTTGAGATCGAAGGGCAGCTGCGCACGTTTATCGGCGAACTGGAAGAAATCTCCCATGAGTTCAAAGACATTGCCTGGCTGGCTTCCGGCATCCAGCCGTTCAGCGCGCTCGATGAAATAAGCTGGGTCCCCAAAACCCGCTACAAGCTTATGGCCGAACATTTCCGGAGCCGCGGTCTTCTCTCCCACCACATGATGAAACGTACGGCCACAAACCAGGTCAACATTGACTATACCAGCGAGGAAAATGCCATGGCCATTATGCGCACGGCGCTGGGCCTGAGCTCCGTGGTCTCGGCCATGTTTGCCAACTCTTCATTTTCTGAGGGAAAGCTGAACGGCTACAAAACCTACCGCATGGAAATCTGGCGGCATACCGACCCTGACCGCAGCGGGCTGATCATGGATCTGGTCCAGCCCGGGAGGAAGTTCAAGGACTATCTCGAATATGTTCTGAATATTCCGCTTATTTTTGTGGTGCGCTCCGGCCAAATGACGCCGCTGCCCGGCTTGACCTTCCGCGAATATCTGAAGAACGGGCACCAGGGCCTGAAACCCACCCTCGGCGATTTTGAATTGCACCTGAGTACGATTTTCCCGGAGGTCCGGATTAAACAGTACATTGAAGTCCGGGGTGCGGATTGCCAGAGTCCCGACATGATTCCCGCGGTTGCGGCCTTCTGGAAAGGCCTGCTTTATGACGCTGCTACGCGAGAAAAGGCCTGGGGGCTTGTCAAGGACGCCAGCCCCCGCGAGCGTGAAAAACTCTACCAGGACATACCAAAAGAAGGCCTGAGCGCCCGGCTGGGGGGCGAGCCTATTTTTGCCATTGCTGAACAGCTCGTCGAGCTTTCCTGCGAGAGTTTGGGCCGCCAGAAACGTGAGGGACAGCCTGGGAGCGAATGCGTTTTCCTGAGCCGGATCCGTGAAAAAATAATCAGGACCCGCAAGTCCCCGGGCGAAATACTGGAGGACAAATGGGAAGGGGAGCTCTGCAGGGATCCGAAGAAGCTTATCCAGTATCTGAGCATCATCCCGGGGCCCAGGCTCCCCAAATGCTGAGCCGGTCGGCGATTGACTTTCTTACTGCATTCTGCCCGGTTTTTCGCTATAATCCTGTCTTCGTTTCCCAGGCTTAATTTTACGGAATGTTGAGCCGCCCAGGGCGGCTTTATTAAATTCGAGTTTTTACGGGATGTAGCACAGTTTGGCTAGTGCGCTCGGTTCGGGACCGAGAGGTCGCAG
>CAZMMY010000331.1:0-2781 GCA_964567495.1 uncultured bacterium | reverse complement strand
CGTGTCGCTGACCTTGTTGAAAACCTTATTGAGGAACGGCGGGGCGCGCCGGCGGCCGCGCGATGAAAAAATACCTCTTCGCAGGCTGCGGCTCCATCGGCAGACGGCACATCCAGAACCTCAAACATCTGCAGCCCGAGGCCCAGATCCTGACCTACCGTGTGCGGGGCGAAAGCCTGGGCGAATTCGAATTAAAATACAGCCTGATCAATTACAAGGACTTTGCCGAAGCCCTTGCCGCGAAACCCGACGCGGTCTTCATCACGAACCCCACCAGCCTGCACCTGCCGCTGGCGAAACAGGCCGCGGAAAAAGGCATTCCGCTTTTTATCGAGAAACCGGTTTCTCATACTCTGGACGGAGTCGACGATTTCATCAGGCTCTGCGAAAAGAAACAGTTGACCGTCCTGCTCGGTTATAAAATGCGATTCCATCCTGCCGTCACGACCATGAAGAAGCTGCTCGGAGAGGGCGCCATAGGCCGCCCGCTCTCCATCCGCGCGCATTACGGCGGCTGCCTGGCCGAATGGCACCCCTGGGAAGACTACCGCCGCATGTACAGCGCGCGCAAAGACCTGGGCGGCGGCGTGGTGCTCGACGCCATCCATGAAATTGATTACGCCTACTGGCTGATGGGAGACGCCGTGGAAGTCAAGGCGCTGTGCGGACAGGTCAGCGATCTCGAGATCGAAACCGAAGACATGGCTGAAATCCTGCTTCGCTTCAAGAGCGGAGCGTTCGGCAGCATCCACCTCGATTATGCCCAATACCCCGAGACGCGGTCCTGCCAGATCATCGGCACAACCGGCACCATCGAATGGAACGCTCTCAAAAAAACCGTCGAACTCTACCAGAAGGAAACCAAAACCTGGAAAAAGTTTCCGGAACCTGAAGACTGGGCCAATAACACCATGTTCGTGGATGAAATGCGCCATTTCCTGAACTGCCTTTCAGGAAAAGAAAAACCCAACCACACTTTGCAGGACGCTAAACGCGTGCTTGAAATCGCAATCGAAGCAAAGAAACACATTACCCCCTCCCTTAACCCTGCCCCCGGAACGAAGGGGAGGGATGGGCGGGGGCCGTCTTAAAAATTTAAAAGGAGACCGCATGAAGGTATTGGACCAGTTTTCACTGAACGGTAAGACGGCGCTCGTCACAGGCGGCGCCGGCACAATAGGCCCGAAATTCGTCGAAGCCCTGGCCGAAGCGGGCGCGGACGTCGTAATCGCGGACATGAACGCGGAGCGCGGCAAAAAAATCGCGGCTGAAATTTCAAAGGCCACGGGCAGCGAAGTCATTTTCCGCAAACTCGACGTCTCGAACAAGCCGCAGGTCCTGAAGCTGCGAACGGAGATCCTTAAAAAGTTCAAAAAGCTCGACATCCTGGTCAACGCGGCCATCGGCGTAGGCAAAATACATTTCGGCCAGGTCGAGAGCTGCTCCATGGAGGACTGGGACAACGTCATGCGGATCACGACCGGCGGCACGTTCCTTTGCTCGCAGGTGTTTGGTTCCGACATGGCAGCGCGGGGAGAAGGCGTGATCCTGAACTTCGGTTCGATCTACGGGGTGGTCGGCGCGGACCAGCGCATCTACGGAAAGTCCGGCATCAATTCGCCCGCTGTCTATGCCGCAAGCAAGGGCGCGATCATCAACCTGACACGCTACTTCGCAGTCTACTGGGCCCACAGGGGCGTCCGGGTCAATTGCATCTCGCCGGGCGGCGTCTACAACGGCCAGGCCGACGAATTTGTGAAGAAATACTCCCACCGAACCCCTATGGGCCGGATGCTGAAGAGCGACGAGCTCAAGGGCGCGGTCCTTTACCTGTCTTCGCCCGCGTCTTCTTTCGTTACCGGGCAGAACCTGCTCGTCGACGGCGGCTGGACCGCCTGGTAACAATGTCGCGCCGCAAAAGTATTTTCAAGGACGCGGGGATTTATACCCTGAGCTCCTACATTGCCCAGCTGTTCGATGTGGTCAACGGCGTACTCTTCCGTAGATTCCTCGGCCCGGCGAATATCGGCATCTGGACTTTCCTGCAGGTCATCCAGAATTACGCCAAGCATTCCAGCCTGGGCGTGACCGCTGCCACGGCGCGCGACATTCCTTACTTTCTTGAAAAAGGGGACGCCGCCAAAGTCGACCAGGTCAAAAACCTGGTCTTCACGTTCACCATCCTGACTTCTGCGCTGACCTCGCTGGCCATCGCGGGGTATGCGCTGCTGTACAGGGAAAAGTTTTCCCGGGAAATGTTCGCCGGCCTGTTTGTCGTAGCCGCGATTGTGCTTCTCCAGCGCATGTATAACCTTTATGTCGTGGTCCTGCGTTCGCACAAGGAATTCGTGCTGACCGGCGTGCTGAACATCGTCTCCAGCGTGACCAGCGTCCTGTTTACTCTTACGCTTACCTGGAAATTCAAACTTTACGGCTTCTATGCAGCCATGCTTCTGAATTACGTCCTGAGCCTGATTATTATTTTCAAGAAAACCCCTTACCGTTTCGCGTTCACCTGGGACTTCAAGGCCATCGGCGCTTTACTGGGGCTGGGCTTCGCAGTCCTGATTGCGGACGTCCTGCGCTCCATACTGACCAGCATCGACCGACTGGTCATTACGCGCTTCCTGGGCTTCGAGGCCCTGGGCATCTACAGCGTGGCACTTATGGCCGATAATTATCTCTATGCGCTGCCCAACATGTTCGGTGTCGTTTTCTTTCCCCACTTTCAGGAGGCTTTTGCGAAACGTGACAACCCTGAAGACCTGGAAAAATACCTGA
>CAZMMY010000330.1:0-2785 GCA_964567495.1 uncultured bacterium | reverse complement strand
GGCGTGCCTTTCTCGACTGCACGGCCCTGGCCATCCTTCACGACGACTTCGCCGGATGAATTTTCAGCGGCCTTGCCTTCTTTACCCTCAACCCCCAGAAGTTCCTGCAGCTGTTTGATCAGGCCGTCGAGATACTCCTGGGCTTCCACGATCGGATCGCGGCCGGGTTCGCCGGTTTTGGTGCCGGGCTCTGCCAGGCCGAGGTCCTTTTCAAGGCCAGTGATTTCAAAATCCAGTTCTTTCAGACGCTGCTCACGCTGCCGGGTCACTTCACCGGCTTCGCGGGGGCCTTCGCCTTCCCTGATGGCCTCGGCTTCCTGCTTCAGGGATTCACGCTCCGCCTTGAGGTCGTTCAGCTTCGTCGTCTTCTGTTCGGGGGTAAGTGTGTCGCGGGCCCTTTCCTTGCCGAACTCCTGCAGGTATTTCAGATAGGCCGCTTCACCGAGCGCGCCGATCAGCGCGGGACGGAGCTGCGGAGAATCGAGAATAGCTTTCCTGGACACGGAGTCGAGTTCAATACGGAAACTGCCGAACTCGAGCACATTGCCGTCTCTCAGAAGCTGCGCAGCCACATCTTCCATGACGCCTTCGCCGTGCATCTTGGCTTCATAAAGAAGCGTCTGAATGATATTTTCGGCCTTGAACTCGGCAAAGCTGGAATTTCTCGAGGCCGCGTCAAGATGGTTGACGTTTACGCCCGCGGCATCGGCCAGCTGCTGGACGGTCGACTTGCCGTCGAGAGCGACCTCGATGGGAACCGGCTGGCCCTGGCCGTCAAGCACAGGCTTGCCTTCGGCGTCCAGCCAGACTTCACCGGTCTTCCGGGTCAGGACTTCGACTTTACCGGTCTCAGGATTGATCCGGCTCCACTCGCCGTTCTCACCCTGGCGCCAGCCTTCCGCTTGCAGTTTTTCGGTAATGGGCGAGACCACACGGCCTACGTTTTCCATACTCCGGATGCCGACCTTGCTGGTATTGATTTCAGCCAGCATGGCATTGGACTGCGGCACGAGGAAGATGACGTACTCGGCCAGTTTGTTCGAGAAATCCTTGTAATCGCCCTTCACGCCGGCTTCGAACAGGTCAAAGGGCATGGTGATGAAATTAAACAGGTTACCGACCAGCTTGCCGAGCTGCTGGTGATAATCCTGCTGCTGGGGCTTCTCGCCTTCCTTGACTTTCTTCTGGTTCCAGGCCTGCTGGAAGCCCTGGGCTGAGCCCATGAAAACGTTGAAGAGCAGGATGTTGTCGGCGAAAGCGAAGATCCTGGCAAGACTGCCGAGGTTCTTCATGAGCGCTGAGTAGCCTTCCTGCGACATAAAGCCGCTGAAAAGGCCGGTGCGGGCGCCGAACCTGCCGAAAATAGCGTTGTTGCTGCCGTAATGCGTGCCGGCCACGTGAAGGACCGTGCCCAGGATAATGTCATGCTGCCAGCGCTTGACGTCGAGCCAGCCGCCGTCCTTCGCGCTGAAATTGAAGAGTTCTTTGTGGGCGTGATGGCTGACGAGCTCCCAGTAGCCCGCGGTTTCCGTATGGCCTTCAAGCTTGTCGGTATTAACGGTGTAACCCATCTGCCGGGCGACGAACGCAACCAGGTGGTCCACGCCGAGGGCGGCTTGCGCGACCGGGAAAATACGGAACATCAGGGCGCTGGAAATCGCGGCCGACCAGAAATGCTGGCTGAACACTTCGAGCGACCAGACCAGCTTGTCGCCCGCCATGGTCAGCCCGGCCTTGTAGAAGTTCTGAACGATTTTGGCCCCGAGAGTCGCCGCGATATCGGTCGGAATCGGGACCGCGGAACCCGGGCCGCTGATATTGGCCGACATTCTCGCGCCGGCAAACGCACGGGCCGCAAAGCCGGCGACAAAAAGGAAGATACCAAAGTTCCTGAGCTCATTATTTTTCGTCATGATACCGACAAGAGCGATCGTAGCGCCGACCCAGCTGACAATCGAACCGATGGCATACGTCCAGGCAGTTACGGGCATGGACCTCATTGAGAGCGCGGCAAACGGATTGCCCGCGAATTTCGGCAGGATGCGGATCGCGATGGCCACGACCACAATCATGGTCATCGTTTTATTGAAGCCCGAAATATCGATACCGAAAAGGTCTCTAAGCGGCTGGGCTGCGATCATGCCGGCGACCCAGATGCCGACCGCGGCGATAAGAGCTCCGTTAAAGAAACTGCCCACCGTATTGGCTACCAGCTTTCCGAACAGCGCCCAGCTAACCGCCGCGCCGCGTTTTGCGGCAATTGCGGCAAGACGCACGTAAGCCGCATAGGCGTGTTTGAGGGCATTTGTCGCAATGACAGCGCCCAGCACCACGGCACCGGAAATAACAAGCGTCGCGCCCACAGCCTTCAGCCAATCACCGGTTTGTTTATATCCCAAATAGGACGCCAGCATACCCGCGGCGTACAGCAGCGTGCCGCTGGCCATAAGCGAAACGGCGACGAAAGTCGCGGTATGCTTGACCGCATACTGACTAAGCACGCTGCCCACACCGCCCGTTCCGATGTTCGACCCTAAAAGGATAACCAGGCCGATGCCGACGGTCACCGCGCCCACGGTCATCATAGCTTCGCCCCAGCTCTTCATGCTATCAGGGCCATAGTTGGCCAAAAGATAACCGGCGGCGTACGTGACCGCGCCGACAAAGATGAAAGCAAAGGAGGCGGCATTTTTCAGGATGAATTGTCCCGCCGCAAGCAGTGCCGTGCCGATCGTCGAAAGAGCGTTCCGGACCACGTGCCGGATCGCGAGATAAATAATGTAGC
>CAZMMY010000329.1:0-2798 GCA_964567495.1 uncultured bacterium | reverse complement strand
GGCAAAATCCGCATCGCCACTTCCGACCTGGGTTTCCTGATCGATCTCTACCGCAAGGACAAGACCGACGTGCAGAAGCGCTATATTCGCTTCGCTGTCGACAAGTTTTGCAGGCTCAAAATCCAGGAAGATACGGTGGTCATCAATAATTTCGTGCGCGCGTGGGGAAACAAGTTCATTTACGACTTCAAGATGCTGGAGATGCTGCTGAGAAGCGCGGGCTTTGAGAAAGTGGAAAAACGCGAGGTCGGGCAGAGCGGCGATGAACACCTGAAAAACCTGGAGTGGCACGGCGAGGCCATCGGGGACGACTTTAACAAGCTTGAAACTTTCGTTGTTGAAGCCTCTAGGCCTTAAAGACCCAGAACCAGGTCCCCGTTTCTCTTCTTTGCTGGTAAAGCTTCTCGGACACCGCGGCCTTTAATCCTGCCTTTTTGAAACGGGCCTCGATATCTTCAGGCGTGCGGTAGATGGCGTGATAATCGCATTTCAATTCTTCGGAATAATGGTCCACCTCGAAATGCCCGCCGGTACCGACCGATTCACGAACAAGCACCCTTCCTGTCTTTTTGATCAGTTCCGCCGCGTTCAGGACCGTCTTGTCGACCTCTGCGTCGTTAAGATGGATCAGCACGCCGAAAATCAGGGCCGCGTCGTAGCTTCCATATTCCACGGGCAGGCGGGAGTAGCACTCCGCATTCAGCGTCTTGACGTTTTTAACTCCCCGCTCTTTAAGCGTCTTTTCAAGCTGTTCCACCATAGGCTTCGAGAAATCAACGGCCGTGACATGCTGCGCCTTTTCCGCCACAGGAATCGCGATGCGGCCCACACCGCAGCCGAGATCGATGATTTTTCCCGAGGGTTCCAGGTTTTTGAAAAGAACGGCAAGCTGCTGCTCGCTCTGCTCGGGTTTGGTGCCGAGGTTAACGGCCTTGAGCTTCTCCTGCGCGGCCAGGCGGGCGCGCTCGTCCCAGAATTCTTTTATTTTCCG
This sequence comes from uncultured bacterium, assembly GCA_964567495.1. Classification (GTDB taxonomy): domain Bacteria; phylum Omnitrophota; class Omnitrophia; order Omnitrophales; family Aquincolibacteriaceae; genus CAYLPP01. The sequence continues at coordinate 1,807 of CAZMMY010000329.1, read as the reverse complement.
GTAGTCGAGCGCCATTGAATCTTTTCGCGGATCGAGCTGGTCGAGATGCCGTACGTATAAGGCACAACCGCGATCTTGATGCCGAGGCGTTTGGCGGTTTTAAGGGTAGCTTTCTGGTGCGGGTCTTTCTTCCCGTAAGTCTCGTTGACCGCCAGAAAATGAGGTTTGATGACTTCAAGCACGGATGACTGGTCCGGATGCTCATAACTCAGCACCCAGTCAACGCCCTTGATATTGAAAAGGATCTGCTTACGGCCGTCCGTATTGATGATGGGCCAGCGCTTTTTCTGGCGGTAAACACTTTCATCGGACTGGACGCCCACGATCAGATAACCTCCGAGAGATCGCGCCTTCTGGATGGCCAGGAGATGGCCCACATGAAAAAGATCGAAAACGCCGGGAAGATAAACGACCTTCTCCCTTTTCTCGAGGCTGCCTAATTTCCGGTTCATGGGTCTCCTTTGATAGAAAGTCCGAATTTAGTTATCGGAAAAACCCGGGCTTTTCTGCACAAGCGTCTTGCGGAAATGTCGATAAATAGTAACATAATAATCCGAGGTCTGCATGAATCTGCTCAATGCTTTAAGGGAATTCCGCTACCGGGCGGCCGCTTCTTTCTGCTCGAAGCCTGCGGACATACAGCTGTCCGCCCCCCTCGTTTCCTTTACGTTCGACGACGTTCCCCTGAGCGCCTTCACCTTCGGCGTGCCTATCCTTGAAAAATACGGAGCGCGCGCAACTTTTTACGTGACCGGGTCCAACTGCACCCGGCCAGGCTGCGTGCAGAAAGAAGATATTCTCGAACTGGCCAGGCGCGGCCATGAAATAGCCTGCCATTCCTTCAGCCATAAGCGGATGGATAAAATGTCTACGGCGCAGATCAAGGAAGACTGTGCGAGGAACCGTGAGTATTTCGAAAAAAGCATCGGCACGGGCCAGCTCAAGAATTTTGCTTACCCCTCCGGCGCCCTGGCTCTGCGTACAAAAAACGCCCTTCGCGGTTCTTATCTCAGCCTTCGTGGCGTGCACGGCGGTATCAACAGCGGCCCGACCGACCTTCTTCTGCTTCGCGCAAATTCGCTTTCGGGCATCAAACCGCGGCAGCTTAAAGAACTGGCGGAGAAAACCGCCCTTTCAAAAGGCTGGCTGATCTTTTATTCACACGATGTCAGCAGCTCACCCAGCCCGTGGGGAGTAACTCCGGAAACCCTTGAAGCTGCCGTTAAGGCGGCGCTGGCGGCCGGCCTGAAAATCGCGACAGTCGACGAGGCCGTCTCCCAAATCGGGCCCGCCCTGTGATCGGAAAAGTCGACGTCACCGTCATCATTCCGGCTTTCAACCAGGCGCAGTATCTTCCCGCGGCCCTGCAAAGCGTCCAGAACCAGACCTTCAGGACCTGGGAATGCCTGATCATCGACGACGGCTCGACCGACAATACCGCGGAAATCGCGCGCCAATGGGTGGCCAAGGACCCGCGGTTTCTCTATGTCTACCAGAGAAACAAGGGCCTGGCGGGGGCGCGCAACACGGGGCTCGACCGCGCCCGCGGCCGCTTCATCCAGTTTCTGGACGCCGACGACTTCCTGCTTCCTGAGAAACTCCAGCGGCAGTACGAAAAGGTCTACGTTTCGCGCAGGCCCGCACTGGCTTATTCGGATTATTTTCTTTCAGACGAAAGCGGGCAGAAACTTTCAAAAGTCCGTATCCCGCCCCGCCTCCTGCCGGGAAGGGAACTCTACGATGTAACCGTAAACTGGGGCGTCGAAGTCAGCGTGCCGGTCCACTGCGTGTTGGCGGACGGGCGTTT
>CAZMMY010000328.1:0-2800 GCA_964567495.1 uncultured bacterium | reverse complement strand
ACCGGGACCTACCCGGAAAAAAACTCCGTTTCCCCTTTCCACATTTTGGAGGAAAGAGGAAATGCATGGAGGAAAACGACGGGCGTTTTCGGGTCCATCACGAAACTATTTCAGCTCTTTAAGCTTGGCCCACTGTTCAGGCTTGAGTTCGGCGCGGAAAGCGGCGTACCAATCCACCACTTTCTTGGCGTTGTCGGCCCAGGCCGGCACGCCCTTGTCGATCATGGCCTTGACAGCTTCAGCGTCAAAGGTGTCGCCCTTCATCACAACCTTCATGTCCAGCTCCATGATCTGCATTTCGGCGGTGCCGCGGATCACGTGCTTTTTGGTTTCGATCTTGATGCTGCGGATGTTCTGGACCTGTTCCGCGGTCAGGCCGAGTTCCTTGGAATGTTCAAGGGCCATATGCGCTTTTTCAAGCAGCATGTTGGTCAGAGGGCACTGACTTTCGCCGCCCTTGTTGCAGCAGGACTGGCCGTGATGGCAGCCGCCGCCGAGGCCGCAGGATTTCCCGCCATGGTGGTTAGCGAACGCAGCTGTCGAGGCCGCAAAGACCATAAGAAAACCAAGGATCAAAGCTGTCTTTTTCATGTGAACTCCTTCTATTGGATTGATTTGAATGCGGTACTATTTTATCAGCAGGCGGACAAATCCCTGCGTATAAAATACGTAAAGAATATATCGGTAGGATTGCGAAAGAGTTAAACCGGAAGGGGTTCGGGTTTTTCGTCAGGCGACTGGACGGGAGCGTTAGGCATAGCAGGCGCAGGAGGCAGAACGGGAGAACGCCTTCCGCTTCCCCTGACATCCCAGGCAAGGCCGAAAAGCTCGAGGGTCTTGATGAAATAATAGCTCGGATCGACTTCCCACCAGCGGTGATGGCCGTGTTTGGCCCAGGTCTGGAAAGCATGGTGGTTATTGTGCCAGCCGTCCCCGAAAGCCAGGACAGCCAGAATGAAATTGTTCTTGGAATCCTCGCCGGTCTTGTGGTTCTGGTAGCCGAAAATATGGCCTGCGGAATTCACCAGCCAGGTGCCGTGATAAACGGCGGCGGTGCGCACAAAAAATCCCCAGACCAGGAACGGCATGCCGCCGATCGCAAAAAGCGCGGCCGCCGCGACCAAAGGAAACAGTTCGTGGTGTTTCTGTATCCAGCGGTGTCCCGGGTCGTTCGCGAGATCGGGCACGTACTTCTTATAGGTTTCGTTTTCGTCTTCGACGCGCTTGTCCACCATGCACCAGATCATATGAGACCAAAAGAAGCCGTGAATCGGGGAATGCGGATCTTTCTCCGTATCGGAATAAGCGTGATGAATGCGATGCTGGGCTACCCACCAGATCGGGCTGCGCTGAGCCGTGAGAGTGGCGATAATGGTCAGTGAATATTCGATCCATTTGCGGGTCTTGAAGCTGCGATGAGTCAAAAGACGGTGAAGCCCGACGCATACGCCGAGGCCGCCGGTCACGCAATAGAGTGCGACAAAAGTCCAGAACGCAGGCCAGGTAAAATTAAAAGGCGCGAGAAGACAGCCGAGGTGGATCAAAATAATCCAGACCGTTGTTTTACGGTCGAAATCGGCAAGGGTAAGAGGGCGTTTTAGTTTCAGATAGATTCCCGCTGTTGAAGAACGGTTAAGAGTTGCTTTACTCTAACCGGAAGCCGCCGGAAAGGCAACCAATATAAAGAAGCGTCAGCCCTTATCTCTCTGCTTTTTTAACGCATCCCGCTTCAGGGCAAGCTCTTTGGCGTGTTCCCGGCGTATTCTTCCCTCTTCAAAGCGGCGGCGCTCCTCCTCGTTTTCGAGGATCAGACGAGGCACCTCGCAGGGCTTGCCGTTCTTGCCCAGCGCAACCATGGTGAAATAGCAGGAGTTGGTGTGCCGTTTCTCGCCGGTCAGCAGGTCTTCGGCCTCGATGCGCACGCCGACTTCCATGGAAGTGCGGCCTACATAATTGACCTGGGCCTTGAACGTCAGGGCTTCGCCGATATTGATGGGCTCGCGAAAGTCGACCTGGTCGAGGCCGACCGTGACGCAGTTGGGCGTGGCATGGCGCGACGCACACATGTAAGCCACCGAGTCTGCCATGGAGAGGATCGTGCCGCCGTAAATCTTGCCCGCCGGATTAGCGTGCTGCGGCATCATAAGATAAGTCGTCTCAACTCTTGACTGGAGGATGGTTTTGCTTTTTTCAGGCATGTCTGGAGTTTACTAAACCGCCGCTTTATTTACAATCCGCAAATTTTCCCTTAATATCGAAGCGTGAACTCTCCGCGAAAAATAAACTTCAACGAGGCGCTGGCCATCCCTAATGTCCGCCTGTTTATAGGCACGGTCGGCTTCTTTACGCTGGCCAGCCGCGCGCTGGCCGTGGTCATCGGCTTTCAGATATATAAGATCACGCACAGCCCGCTGGCCCTTGGCTGGCTCGGCCTGGTCGAGGCCATCCCCGCGCTTTCGCTCGTTCTGTTCGGCGGTTATTTCGCGGACCATTTCAACCGCCATAAAATCCTGCTGATCACAGGCGCGTCTTCTTTTCTTTGCGCCCTCACGCTGGCTTTCCTTTCCTGGAAAGGCGGAGCGCATTCCCTGCCCGGCCTGTACGCCGTGACTTTTCTGGCCGGTGTGGCGCGAGGCTTCGCGGACCCGGCGAGCACCGCGTTCGAGGCGCAGGTCGTGCCCCGGCACCTGACTGTAAACGCTTCGTCGTGGGTCAGCAGCACCTGGATCAGCTGCTCGGTCATAGGCCCGGCCGCGATCGGTTTTATTTTCGATATCTGGGGAATTTCAACCGCTTACAT
>CAZMMY010000327.1:0-2800 GCA_964567495.1 uncultured bacterium | reverse complement strand
GATCTCTCCGCATAAAACGGGAGGAGCGGAATCAGGATGGTGTATCCCAGGATGTCGACGAAAACGATCAGGAAGATCGGAAGCAGCGGGGATTTCCGCATCAGGCGCCGGGGTCCTGCTTGACCTGCCAGCCCGGAGGGCCTGGCAGAGTAGCCTTGTAACCGGGAATCGGCCTGGGGTGCCTGGGCTGCAGATTAAAATCTTTCAGTTTGCCAGAGCGGAAAACCAGGCCGTCGACCGGCTCGCGGCCCGTCGTTTTTTTTGCGGATTTCTTCTTAACTTTCTTCGCCATTTCGTCCCCTGTTCTATTTCGGTTTGAGCGAGGCCAGAAGACTGACGGCCCCGTCCGTGACTTTTTTCAAAAAATCGATATCAAGACTGGCAACCGTGTCGGAAGCCAGATGGTAATGCGGGTTCCTGAAAAAGGAAGTGTCCGTGACCAGCAGCGCGGGAAAACCATTGTCCCAGAAAGGCGAGTGGTCGCTCAGCCGCACCGCGGGAAACTCATTCCCTTTCAGCACGACCGTCAGCGATTCTACGGGAAGCCCGGTTTTTTTGAAAGCCGTTTCCGCGTTCTTGATCAGAGCGCCGGAAGACAGGTCGCCGACCAGGGCCAGGAAGTCTCCTGTGTCCGGGTAAAAAGGCCTCAGAAAACCCGGAAGCTGCTGGGACCCTTTCCTGGCAGAGGTATAACCGACCATCTCCAGGGAAATCATCCCGAGAAATTTTTTGCGTTCCGCTGCGGGCATTGTTTTTTTGAGTTCGGCAGCGTAATGCGCGCTGCCCGCCATGCCGTATTCTTCCAGGTTGAAGGCCGCAAAATGGATCCGGGCCGCGGGTTTAATCAGCGAAACACAGCGCGCTGCTTCAAGGAGGGCGGCCACGCCGCTGGCATTGTCGTCCGCCCCAGGCGTGCCAGGCACGGCGTCGAAATGGGCGCCGGCAACAAACTCCGGGAACGCTTCCCCGCCCGCCGAGGCGATCAGGTTCGCAAAACGCTTCCCCTCATGCTCGAAGTAATCTTCGCGGACTTTATAGCCGTACGATTCCAGCTCGGCTCGTATGTAGCGCTGGACGCCGGCCAGCGCTTCCGGGTTCTGAAAGGCGTCGCGCAGGCAGGCGGTGTTCTGCAGGTGGCGCCGCAGGTTTTTCTCTTCCGCCTCAAAGGAAATCATCCCCGGAGTCTAACGGAAAAAACGGGTCCGGGAAATAAAAAACCCCGGCGCCGTAAGACGCCGGGGACAAAAAGCAGCCGGAAAAGCTGCAGCCGGAACGCTTTATTTTACGTCAACCCTGATCTGCTTCGGTTTCGCGGATTCGGCTTTCGGAACGGTCAGTTCCAGAACACCGTCCTGAAACACGGCTTTGACGCTTGCTCCCTCGATGTCGGCGGGAAATTCGAACGTACGCTCGAAGCTCCCGGTCCACCTTTCGGAATGGTAGTACCCCTTCTCTTTCTTCTCGGTCTCCTCTTTCCGTTCGCCGCGGATGCTGAGAACATTTCCGGTGATGGAAATGTCGAGGTTGTCCCTCTTGATGCCGGGGAGATCGGCTTTCAGGACGTAGCGGTGCTCGTCTTCCTGAAAATCAATTTCCGGCACGAAAGAGGGCCGGCTCTCGCTGCGCCTGGCGGCAGGCGCAAAAAGACGGTCCATCTCTTCCAGAAGAGAAAAAGGCTGCCAGTTGCTGTTGGTTTTACAGATGAGATTCATATCATCCTCCTTGTTTATCTGGAAAGTGAAGAGCAGGAAGCGTGCCAGAGTTCCCCTGGAGAATAGAGAGAGAAAAATGTGACAGGCTGTACCGCGCACGGCACAGGGTGTTGCAAAAAGTTACATCAGCGGGATTCTTTGAGGCGGACCAGCTCGCGAAGATTCGCTATTTCAAAACCTTCGCGTTTCAGGCGGGGAATTTCTTCCAGGAGAACGGCCAGGGTATTGTGCCGGTAATGGCCGATGCCCACAGCGTAGCCCCGTGCCCGGGCCACTTCGGCAAGCTGGCGGACTTTTTCGCGGACCGCGCCCTTCTCGTCCACGTTATCGAGGAAGATGTCCCTTTTCAGGGTGGTATACCCGAGCGGCCCGGCAATGTCGCGGGTCACGGTCTTCTGGGTAGTCATGCTGTCCAGGAAAAGCATCTTCCGGGCGCGCAGTTCCTTGAGGGCCACGCTCATGATGCGCGGGTCGGCCGTGCCGCGCGAGCCCATGTGATTGTTGGCGCCCACGGCGTGCGGCACGGTCGCCAGGTTGCGCGAAACCAGCTCCTGCACTTCCCTGTCGTTCATGCCGCTGGTCAGAAGGCCCGGGCCGGGAATGGTGCCGTTCACGCTTTCCATGGGCAGGTGCAGGATGACTTCTGCACCCGTCTGTCGGCTGAGCTGGTCGAAATAGCCCGTGTGCTTCAGAAACGGCAGGATGGCATAGACCACATCGGGCCCGAGCTGTTTGAGTTCGGAAAGATGCTCCTGAGTGTGGCCGATGTCGTCGATCACGAAAACGATTTTGGGTTTGCCCGAGCTGTACTCGGACTTGATGCGGGCCAGGCGTTCGCGGAAGCTCTGCGATTCAGCGGAAGGCGCGGCCGAGGGCAAGGTTTTTTTCGGCGTAAACGGCGCGGACATCCGGTTCCAGAGGTTCTGTGCGGGCGGGCGCTGGGCCTTCTGCTGCTGGCGGACGCGGACGCGCTCCTGGATGTATTTCGGCGCGCCCTGCCTGTATTCCTTGGGCATGTGGAGCGTGCGGCGATGTTCCATGTACTTGGAAAAGAAGAAACACAGAAAAAGAAAAGCGAGGACGGCTCC
>CAZMMY010000326.1:0-2801 GCA_964567495.1 uncultured bacterium | reverse complement strand
TGCCCGCGCTCAAAAAATCTCCTTTTTCCAGTATCCGGGTTTCCTGGATCTTGCAGGTCTTACCGTTCTTCGGGAGGAAATTGACCCGTCGCTTCTTTTTGCAGAAATGGCAAAGCTCCAGGTTGGTCTGGAAGAAAAAATCGCCAAGACTGAAAAAGAAAAAGAGCTTTTCGTTCTCGGCCGGGATCTTTCGCTGGTCGAAAAAATGCTGTCGCTTCACATGACCCGTGAGGACTACAGGGAATACAGCAAAAAGAAGGAAACGCTGAAGCCCGAAGCTTTGCTCGCACGCTTCCGCAGGCAGGGAAGTGCTGAGCTCCCCCTTCTGCCCGCCGAAGCCCTCACAAGCGCCGAAGAGTTTTACATTCTTTCAGTTGAGCGCGACAGGAAACTTGTCGAAAACGCGCTGTCCATGGCCGGGAAGACATCCGGGAAAAACCCTCGTGCGCTGGTCCTGCTCGCCGGCGGTTTCCACAGCGAAGGCCTTGCGGAAATCCTCAAAGAAAAAAAGATCGCTTATCTTTCTATCAGCCCCCGCATGACGCAGTTCGAGGATGAAAGCCTTTACGAGCGCGCCATGAGCGGGGAAAACGCGGACCTAAGCGCCATGCTCGCAAAAAACGATGCTCTCGGCGTGCAGTTCATCATGGACGCCCCGTCTGTTTATGCGCAAATCGACGGAGGGCGGAAGCAGTCCATAGTGGTTCTTGGAGGCCTCTTGACCGCCGGCATCGAAGGCCTTCTGGAAAAAGGGCTGAGCAGCTCCGAGATTTATGCGCTTCTTGATAGCGCGGTTTCCGCGCATTCCGATCTTTTTGGCGACGCCAAACTTGCTCTGATTGAAAAGGCTGAAACCGAAATCGGCGGCAGGGAAGTCGCCGGGGATTTCCTGTATCTCCGTTCCGCGGGCCTCGGCATCGAGAAGCTTTTTCTGCTCGGGAAGAGCGGTCTTCGCGAAATCCCCGTTTCCTCGCTGGCCGGGGAAATCCGCGGCCTTCAACTCGACGCTCCACAACGCGCAGCCCGCTCGGAAGTCCGTGAAGTGTTCGCGCAAACGGAACTTCTGACCAACCCCTATTTGCTGGCTGCCGCCGGTGCCGCAGGCTCCGCAGCGATCTCGCTCGGCATATGGCGCCATTACTTCCCGGTGAGCTGGTATTTCACCAAGTTTTCCCTCGGACTCACGGATCGGGCCGGGGCGATCTACGGTCTCAAAACTTTCAGGATCGAGGAAACCCTCAAAGGCCTTCTTGAAAAGCTTGCTAATGGCGACCTTGAAGAGCGTTTCATAGCGCTTGAGGTCTTTGCCGCGGCGCTGCCCGACGAAGCGCTGGACAAAATCACCGAAGCCGCGATCCACCCTGACCTGCGCATCTCGGCCAAGGCGGTGGAAATTCTCGGCAAATACAAAGAGCGCGCCAAAGCCGCGGCGCCCGCGCTGCTCGGCATTCTGAGGCGGCGTACCGCGACTCCTCAGCTGCGTATGCTCACCATCGATGCGCTCGCCGGGATCGGTGACCCGCGCGCGTTTGCGGAAATCGAGCAGCACATGTTTTCAGAAAACAGCGATGTGGAAGCTCACGCTATCAGGGCTCTCGCCCGCCTGGGCGATAAAAATTCGTCGTCCGTCATCATCCGCAAGCTTGAAAGCCAGAGGCCGAACGTGCGTATTGCCGCGATGGAAGCGCTCGCAATCCTCAAAGATCCTGCGGCCCTGCCGGGTCTCAAAAAACTGCTTGCAGCGCCGGACCCCAAAGAACGCATTCTGGCCGTCAAGGCGGTTTCGGCCCTTCAGCCTGCGGACGCGGCGAAGACGATTTCATCCCTTGCTCTGGATACGGACGCCGATGTCCGCACCGCGGTGCGTGAGGAACTTGTCCGGTCGGGCGAAGCGGAGGCGGTCCGGGTCCTCGTAAACACCTTGGAAGCGACTTCGCAGGAGCGTGCGACTGAACAGGAAAGAGCGGCCATCATTTATGCCCTTATCGCGCTGGGTCAAAAGACTGCGATCGTCGACAACCTTCGCGGCCGGATCGTCAGGCTGATGGAACATATCCTCGGCACTCATCCCAAACACTATACCGACAACGAACCGGTTTTTGACCCCAGCGGTTCGGGTTATATCAATTACGGGGAATATGTCACGCCCAGCGACACTTATGCCGCGGCCGAAACCGCGCTGCCTGTTTTCCGCCGCTCTGAAATGCGCATGACTCGCGAGGACGCTCTGAAAATCGTCAGCGTCGAAACCGAAGAAGGCTATGGCCGCGACGTCGGCTTTTTCCGCTCCAAATCCAGGACAACTCTCTCACAGGCCCTCGAAGCGGCCAACGTTCTGACCGGCCACAAACTGGACGACGTGATTGACGTTGTCATCGAGGGGACCTCCATGCCTTTCCGGCTTGCCGCGAGCACGCAGATTGACGCAGGCCAGACGCTTCAGATCGCTTATCAGGAAGTCAAATTGTTCGACCAGGTCAACGCGCTCCTTGGCGAGAATGACCTCGCGGCCGCGGCTGCAGCTTTTGAGCATTTTACCCATGTCGCCAGACGCCGCGCAAAGGAAGAAGATGCACTGGCCGACCTTTTCGAATTCCGCAAACCTTTTATGACGATCGTAAAATACCTGGCCGCGCGGCAGGGCGACACGAGCATCAAGCCTGAAGTGGTTGTTTTCCAGAAAGCTGTTCTCGACTATCTCAAGGGCTGGCCTGCCTCGTTTTACGCGCGCAGAGACGTACGTGAGAACGACGTCATCGCGATTTCCCAGCTGGGCGGCGTGCTTCGCATGCTGGATATGT
>CAZMMY010000325.1:0-2805 GCA_964567495.1 uncultured bacterium | reverse complement strand
CCCGGTTTTTCGCGCGCTGAAAAAAGCGGGAGTAAAGGCCGTGGACCTTCTGCTGGGCTCGCGCACTGAAGCGGTAGTCCGCGCCAATCCGCACGTGCGTAAAATCATCCGCATCGACAAGGATCACTACCACAGGCAGGGCAAGGTCAAAACTTTTTTCGAGATCGCCGGGCTGACAGGCCGCCTGCGCCTTGAGGAATATGATCTTATGCTCGATTATTCCATGCGCGGCGAGTACGGCTTTTGGGCGCATTTCTTTCTGGGTATCCACAACAGCTCGGGCCTTGATTACAAGCGCCGCGGATTCTTCCACAACCGGAAGCTCGCAATACCAGGCGGTTTTCAAGGCCGACACGTCGTGGACTACTACTGCGAGGTCGCCGAAAAAGCCGGGATACCCGTGCAGGACCGCGCGCTCGAATTTTTCCTGACCGAGAAGGACCGGGAACATGCCGGCAATGTCCTTGCTTCCAAAGGAGTTTCCGGTCGATTCGCCGTGGTCAGTGCGGGCGGCGGGGAATCCTGGGGCAAAGACGCGCATTTCAAAAGATGGCCCGTGAAGCATTTTGCCGGCCTGCTCGAGCGGCTCAGAAAACAGAGCTCATTTGAAAGCGCGGTTGTGCTGGGCAGCTCCGCCGAAAGCGCTCTGGCTGAGGAGCTGAAAAACAGCCTTTCCTTTTCCTGCGTTTCGCTGTGCGGCGAAGTCCCGCTAGAGACGGCGGCCGCAATCATCAAAAAGGCCGTTCTTTTCTGCGGCAACGACGGCGGCCTGACGCACCTGGCGCATGCGCTCAAAACTCCGCTGATTGCGCTGTTCGGCCCTGTAGACCCTGTGGTTTACGGCCCATACCCGGCGGACCCGCGCGCCGTGGTCTGTTTCAAGAAAGACCTGGATTGCCGCCCCTGTTACCAGAAATTCCGCTACAATTCGGCCTGTGAAAAGCGTGAATGCCTGCAGGAACTGACGCCTGAGGAAGTCATGGCAGTTCTGCGGCAGTCGCAGTTCCAGCAGGCCTGATTCATGCCGCGATTTCTGCTGTTCGTATTTTTTCTTTCTTTTGCAGTGCTGCCTGCGTTCGCTTCGGAGACGCCTGTCTATAAGGTTGAAGCACCGGCCGGAAAACTCTACACAGGCGAGGTCCTGGTCTATCAGATCAGGTACCTGGGTATTCCGGTCGGCGAAGGCCGCGCCGAGATAAGAGAAAAAATAAATGTTCGCGGCAGGGACGCGTGGCACATCGTGACCACGGTGCACTCCTATAGGGCCATTGATTTCATTTACAAAGTCCGCGACGAGCACCATACGTGGATCGACATTGAGAAAATCTGCTCGCTTGGCCTGACCAAGAGAGTTCGCGAGGGACGCAGGAAACGCGACGAAAAAACCGAATATGATGTGGAGAAGCTGACCGCGGTTCGCGATGCCGGAGGAGACAAGAAGGTCTTTCCGGTTCCGGAGGGCACGCAGGACCAGATGTCCTGTGGTTACTGGTTCCGTACGGTGGACGTTAAGCCCGGCACTTCCGTGCGCGTGCCTGTGGAAGCCGGCGGAAAAAATCACGAGATGGAAGTCAAAATCTACGGCACCAAAAAAATCCTGATCGAGGGTGTCGGGGAGTTCGAGGCGGTCGAGGCCGAGCCGGTTATGCCATTTGAAGGGATTTTTATACGCAAGGGCGCTATCCGCGGCTGGATGAGCCTTGACAAAAGGCGCATTCCGCTGAGAATGACGGTAAAAATCCCGGTGCTGGGTACGGTGGCGGCCGAGCTGAAGAGCTATACCCCTGGAAAAGAAAACGAATGAAAAAACTTCTTACATTTCTGCTGGTTCTAGTGCTGGGCGCAAGTGCCGCGCTTTTTTACGCCCTGCCCCTGCCCGGTGAGGTCCCGGTCCTGATGTATCACTTCGTGGGAACGAAAGAAAATGCCGGCGAATTCAAAAATTTTGTTTCGCGCGAAAGCTTCGAGCGGCAAATGGATTTTTTGCGCCGTTTCGGCTACCGCGTTATTTCCGCCGCGGACTACGAAGCCATACTGAAAGGTAAGCGCAAACCGCGCGGCCGTGAGGTCGTGATCACTTTCGACGACGGCAATGAAACTTTTGAAACTCACGCCCTCCCGGTGCTTGAAAAATACAAGTTCCCCGTGACCATGTTTCTGGTTTCTGAAAGCGTCCGCACGGGCACGCAAGGCTCCATGCGCGCCGAGACCATCAAAAAAATGGCGGCCGAGCACCCCTGGGTCAATTTTGAAAGCCATACCCGCACCCATCCGCATCTCTCACTTCTGACCGAAGAAGAAATGCGTGCGGAGCTGACCGGCTCCAAGCAGGAGCTCGAAGCACTTTTAGGCAGGGAAGTGCCTTATCTGGCTTACCCCAGCGGCAGCATTGATGAACGCGTGCTGGCCGAAACGCAAAAAGCCGGTTACCGGCTTGCTTTCACCACTTCCTACAAAAAACTCAAAGATCTGCCCGTCGGCATTTTCGCCCTTCCGCGGGAAAAGATAAGCGAAAGTTCCGATAACCCTCTGGTGTTCTGGTTCCGCATTTCAGGCCTTTACGGCCTTTTCAAACGTCACCGCCACTTCAGCCTCCGCTCCGCCTGATTCATCCGTAAACCCTTTTAAACAAAAGGGTTAAGATCGATCCATTTCGTTGACAGCCCCAGGGGTCGGTGATAGACTATACAGGCTTTGCGGCAAATCTTTTCTTAAACCATTATAAATGAATTGGTTGTGAGAAACCCGCCAGCCGTTTCCCCATCAAAAATTAAAGGACGGATTACTTTGCTGCAGACAGAGAAG
>CAZMMY010000324.1:0-2810 GCA_964567495.1 uncultured bacterium | reverse complement strand
CCCGGCTGGCCTTGGTCGAGGTCGGTCGCTCGTCCATGTGGAGGTTGAACGCGGCGTTCGGGTCAAGACGGGGCGCCGTGGCTGCGGCTTCAAGCGTCGAGTTAAAAAACGCTTCCGCCTGGCCTCCTTCCAGCACCGCTCGGCGTGAAAGCTTGGGCGCCGTTACCGCGGAACGCAGCAGGGCGCGGTAATAAGCATCCCCTTTTTCGAGGATCGTGTCGACTTTTGCAGGGTCGGCCAGATATCCGTTCATACGTTCGACAATCGCATAATATTTTTCCGGCCCGATTTCAGCGGCCCTGCGCATGAAGGCGCCGAAACGACCCTGAGTCGCGGGATCGGCGTCTTTGATGCTGCCTTTGATCAGAGGATAAAGCTGTTCTTTTGCGGTCGGGTCTATGGCCCGGCTGCGTGCAACCATGTGTTTGTTATAAACTTCGACGGCTCTGGCGTGCATGGCTTTATCCCGCTCCGGGTAATCGGTTTCGATGCCTTTGCTGGCACGCTCCCAGCTGTCGATCGAATAAGCGAGGTCGGGATGCGGGTTCGATGCGGCAACTCCGAGCCAGCTGAGGAGAGCGGTTTCGACCATGGGATCGCCCGTTCTGGGGTTCTTCAGATAATCCGCCGCGTTGTCGCGGGAAACCTTGGCGAAAGTCGCGCTCTGGCCGTAAACACTGCGGAAGTAGCCGTCAGCACGGTCGAAGTACTGGTCCATTTTTGCGCTGGCCCAGTACGTGCGGAGCCGTCCGTCTTCGCGGAGCTTGACGTCCCAGCCTTTTTCCGCCGCGTCGAGAAGCCAGGAGTTAAAACGGCCTTCGGTGTCGGCATTGTTGTTCAGAGGATCAACGCTGATCAGCGGGATGCGGACACCCAGCATCTTGGAGTAGGATTGCCAGTATTCGTTGGCGCGTTTCACGGTTTCCTCAACTCCATATCGCTGCATCATCTGCGCGCCCATCTCGCCCAGATTCTGCGAGACCTGGCGGGGATAACGGCCGATTACGGCGCGTGTTTTACGTTTCTCGAGGGTGTCTCCCCAGCTGTTGTTAAATCCGCGGATGCCGCCGTCACGCTGTACCGCGAGCTTGTACGCTTCGAATTGACGCTGGAACACGACCGAGGTCGGATCAATCGGAAAATTCTTGAAATCGTTTTTGCGGGCCTGATACATGAAAAATGCATCGAGTGTCGGATCGAATACTGTCACTTCACCCGGTGCTTCCACTTTGGTCGGCAGGCCGCTGCGGCTGACAAGGACTTCCAGGTCCATGCGGACGGGCAGGCCCTGCTTGAGTTTCGCGGCGTCGCCTGGCTGCGCCTGGTGGACGACGGCAATGGCCTGGTTGTCGGCTAGTTTATCGATCTGGTCCTGGGTCAGCTCTTTGTTGGTTTCGAGCACTGCCTTGCCCGGGCCGGTCGGAAACGAGTGATGGATCAGCTGCGGTGTCAGGGGATTTCCTGCCTGTGTTTTCGAAACGCCGGTCACGCGCACGGTTACGCCCGGCACGAGATGTTTACCGCCCTGCATGTGGTCGGCGTTCTGGTCGGGGGGCAGAAGGGAAACGCCCGTCAATTTTTCGTCTACGGGAAGAATCGAAACGGTCGCGGCCCTGTCAGGATTAGTGAAGTCGATGACGCGCGCCTGCCGTTCTCCCCTTGCGTTGACGGACCATGCGATCATGCCTTGGGCGTCCGCAAAGCCCAGCAGCTCGTTTTTGCCGCCGCCCGGCGCCTGGTGGCTGCGTGTGAAGTTGCTGCTGTGAGCAAAGAAACCGACCTCGCCAGGGTCGAGGTCCCGGCGCGGGAAGATCTTGATCTTTACGACCTGAGTCAGCGTTCCCGACTCGCGGTTCTGCCAGCGGCCTTCGTTGAGACGGGTGTCGATGAAGGCAACGCCAGTATAGCCTTCATTCTCAAAAAGGATGTATTCATGGATACCTTTTTCTGTCAGGACTTTTACGTACTGCTTGACCGCTACCGGGAACGATTCATTGCCTGTACCGAGGCCCTGTGTGGTCAGGCGATTGCTGCCGCCGTAGTTGAGCCCGGGAACCGTGGCGCGTGAGTACATGCCCTGCGCCTGGCTGAAATAAACACCGACCGGACCGGCGCCGTTGAGGCTCTGGAAGAAGCTGAACGCGGCCGGCGTAGGATTATCGGGAAGCGTCCAGCCCGCTTTTACCCTGTCGTCAGGCGGGAGGATCGTGAGTTTGTTAGCTTTATCGCCGTCGACCAGATACATGCCGTCCTGGTAAGTATAATCGGTCAGCAGTTCGCCTGCAGGCCGGAGCGCGATGATCTTGCCGCCCGCGAAATGTTTTTCAAGCTGTTTGCGCGCGCTGGCTGTGCTGATTTGCTTCTGGAACTGGTGCTGGTCGACTCTGGGGCCCTTGAGTTTTTCGGGCGCTTTATAAGGATTTTTGGAGCGCGCCAGCGCCTCGGCTTCGAGTTGACGGACGATCGGAGAGTCATGAACAGGTTCATTGGCGTCTATGACACCTGCCGCCGGAGGAACTTGTTTTTTTAGCGCAGCGGCGTCCTTAGTATTCGCGACGTCGGGCCGCGGGGTCGGGACCTGAGCGGGCAGTGAGGAGGCCGCGAGGGTCAGGACAGTAAAAGCGGCAGCCGCACCGCCGGTATAAGCAAGCGGCTTCCCAAGTCCTTCAAAGAAACTTTCCAGCAAGCCCTGCGGCTGGGATTCTGCGGATGCAAGCGGTGTTCCCGGGCGCAGTGTAGAGCCGGGCACAATTTCGCCTTCTGCGGTTGTTACCCAGATGCTTCTGTAGAAGGCACTGGTCACGCGGGCG
>CAZMMY010000323.1:0-2830 GCA_964567495.1 uncultured bacterium | reverse complement strand
CCTTCAGAAAGGCAATGCCGAGAGCTACCGGGGTATTGAGCGGACCGAGATCGATAAAAGCGGCGCCTACCGTAACAGCAGTCAGGGCCAGCAGCGCCACGAAAATACCCGCGTATGTTTTGGGTGATGTCATACATGCCTCCCGATCAGATAAAGAAGCGGGAAAAGAAAGATCCAGACCAGGTCGACGAAGTGCCAGTACAACCCGATCATATCGACCGGCGTATTATATTCTTTCGAGAACGCCCCCTGCCACGCCTTGACTCCCAGCCAGGTCAGCAGCCCCATACCGATAACCATGTGCAGGGCGTGCATGCCGGTCATGGCGAAATAAAGCGAGAAGAAAAGCTGGGCCTCGCGCGGCGCGTGCTCGAGATGGAAATGCGGGCCCGGAATCAGGTGCTCATGATATTTATGAGAATATTCGAACGCCTTGACGCCCAGGAACACCAGGCCCTGAAACAAGGTGAGGGCCAGGTTGAGAACCGTCGCGATTCGGCGCCCGTTCTGGGCAGCCCAGACCGCAAGGACCATGGTAAAGCTGCTTCCAAGCAGCACGGCGGTGTTAAAAGCGCCCAGCTTAATATCCAGATGGTGGCTGGCCAGACGAAAAGCCTCGGGAAACTGGCTGCGGTAAACCGAATAAACAAGAAACAGCCCGCCGAAGAACATGATTTCCGTCACCAGAAAAAGCCACATGCCCAGGGCAGAAACCTGGTATTGCTGCTCTGCGCTTTCAAACTGATGATAGTGGCTAAACCCGCCGTTCTTTTTAGGCTGGCTCATGGGTTCTCCGGCGTCTGCCGCGTGTAATCATAAGCTTCATAATCCACAACGGGCGTTTGATGAAAATTCTCAACAGGAGGAGGTGAAGAAGTTTCCCATTCCAGCCCGCGTGCGCGCCAGGGATTTGCGGGCGCTTTCTTTCCGTAATAAATAGACCAAGCCAGGTAAATCATCGGCAGCAGATAGCCCACGCCCAGGATGGACGCACCCGCGGTGGACATAACGTTAAGGACCTGGAACTCATCCGGATACACGTGGTAACGCCTCGGCATGCCGAGGTAACCCAGAAGAAACTGCGGGAAGAAAGTTAGGTTGAAACCCACGAACACCAGAATAGCGGAAAGCTTGGACCACCAGCCGGGATACATGCGTCCGGTCATCTTAGGCCACCAGTAATGGATACCGCCCAGATAAGCCATGACCACGCCGCCGACCATGATGTAATGGAAATGGGCCACAATGAAATAGGTGTCGTGCACATGAATGTCGAGGCCGAGCGCCGCAAGGAAAAGGCCGGTCAGGCCGCCGATGGTAAACAGACCGATAAAACCCAGCGCATAAAGCATGGGCGTATCATACGTGAGAGAGCCTTTGTATAAAGTGGCGGTCCAGTTGAAGACTTTGATTGCTGAGGGAATCGCAACCAGGAAACTCAGGAAAGAGAAAACCAGGCTGGCGTAAATCGACTGGCCGCTGACAAACATGTGGTGGCCCCAGACCAGGAAACCGTAAACTGCGATCGACAGGCTGGAAAACGCGACGAACCGGTAGCCGAAAATTCTTTTGCGCGAGAAAGCGGAAATCAACTCGCTCTGAATGCCCATGGCCGGCAGGATCATGATATACACCGCAGGATGGGAATAAAACCAGAACAGATGCTGGAACAGGACAGGGTCACCGCCCAGCGCCGGGTTGAAAATACCGATGTGAAAACCACGTTCCAGCGCGACAAGCACAATCGTGATCGCGACGACCGGCGTGCCCAGGATCATAATCAGGCTGGTGGCGTACATGGCCCAGATGAACAGCGGCAGGCGAAACCAGGTCAGGCCGGGCGCGCGCATTTTATGGATCGTGACCATAAAATTCAGGCCGGTCAGGATCGAGGAAAATCCCGAAACGAAAGCGCCCAGCGCGGTCAGAATAACGGCGGTATTGGAATAGGTGCTGCTGTAAGGAGTATAAAAAGTCCAGCCGGTGTCCACACCGCCGCAAATTGCGGCGACGAAAGCCAGGACGCCGCCAAGCATAAAGATGTACCAGCTTGCAAGGTTGAGACGCGGAAAAGCCAGGTCGCGCGCGCCCACCATAAGAGGAACGAGGAAGTTGCCCAGCACCGCGGGTATGGACGGAATCAGGAAGAAAAACACCATCATGACGCCATGCATGGTGAATAATTTATTGTAGGTTTCAGACTGGAATCCCCGCGCGGGGTCAGAAGCTCCATGCGAATCAGCACCGCAAAAAGGCCGCCCACGAAAAAGAACAGGGTCACCGCTAAAAGATACAGAATGGCGATGCGTTTGTGGTCCAGCGTCAAAAGCCAGGACTTCATGGTATAAGCGATATTCAGGTAATTTTTCTCTTTGTCCTTGTTCGGCATCAGGCTTCCTTGGGCGTACCCTTGTCCGCTTTGAGATAAGCCAGGATCTGCATGACCTGGTCTTCATTCATCTGCTGGGAGTAAACCGGCATGACCGGCTGGAATCCCTTCACGACTTTGGTGCCCGGGTTCAAAATTGACTCCCGGAGATAGTTATCATCGGCCTTGACGGTACGGCCGTCCTCCAGCGCCACATCCTTGCCCAGAATGCCGGAAAGCGAAGGCGCACGTGCAGGATCGTCATGGCAGGTCTGGCAGTTGAACTGCCTGAAAAGTTTTTCGCCTTTCGAGACCATGGACTCACCGCCCACGACGCCCGACTCACCGGCCAGCCAGGCTTCGTACTGCGCCGGCTGCATGACCACCACCTTGCCGATCATGCGCGAATGGTTCGTACCGCAATACTCCGCGCAGAACAGGTGGTAGCTTCCTTCCTTTGTC
>CAZMMY010000322.1:0-2842 GCA_964567495.1 uncultured bacterium | reverse complement strand
ATGAAACGCTGAAGCAGACCATGATGGAGATTTCGCGCTCGCCTCAGATGGCGACCGCGTTTATCAGAAGGGAAATGGAAGGCGAAGAGTTGGTGGAGATCGACGCTGTGATTTCCAAACAAGACACGGGTACAGACGAAGCGCCCGGCCAGATTTCACTCGGCACGCTGAGATACGATTATTTCAGCAGCGCACCCGATCCCAATCTGATGTCCTACTCCATGATGTCGGAACTCAGCGCACGGATGTCAGGAGCCGTTAACCGCGGTACCGCCGCCATGAAGCTTTCTGCGTACGAGGGCCGGACTGCGGAAGGCCGTACACGGTTCCTTCTCCGTATCCTCGTGCCGGAAGACGCGCGGGTGAGCGAGCCCAGCCGCCGGCCCGCTCTTTCTCATCCCATCCTGGACCTGCTGGACGAGCAGAGCAAAAGGCTCATTATGGTCATGCAGCACGCGGGGCTTCCGATCGCAGACGACCAGAGCATTTACACCATGGCTGTCCGCTACCTGGCCATGAACGCTCCGCTGCACAGCGATAATTTTTATCCGCAGGTCCTGCGCGGATACGTACGTTTCAGGAAGCAGGACGAAGAAGCTTTCAGGAGACTTCGTAACGATCTTCTGCAGAATCTCGGACTTGAGGGCATTCTGACTCCGCAAGAAACCGCCGCCATTCTGATGACCGCCCAAGACCTCTCCTATAAAACCGGGCATCTCACCCGGCTGGCGCTCGCTGCTTCTTTCTGGGACAGCTACGGAAAGCGGATACGCGGCGCAAATCGCTGGCTCCTGCCGCTGATGCGCGGCGCACTCCGCGCGGACGCAAAAATTTCCGCATGGCTGGGGCGGATCCGTTTCTCGAGACGCTCTGAAGTCCGCCCGGCCCTTTCTTACGATGAGGAGCGGCTGCGGTCGTTTTACGACGGTTCGGTACTTCCGCTTTTGCGCGCCAGCCTCAACTCTCTTTCTGCGGGAAAGGGCGCGGGCCAGTGGCCCGGGATGCCCACCGACGCCGTTGAAAATCTTGTTCTGGCCTATCCTATGCTGGACGCGCAGTCACAGAAAAGCGTGCTGGCGCTTGCATTCGACCCGGCGTACCGCAGTTATCCGGTTTTCGACTCGCTCAGCCAGATTTTCGCGCTGCTCCCGCCGGACGCTCAGTCGCGGGTCAGTACGTTTCTGCTGGCCGAAGCGGCAAAAGAAGAAAAAGACCCCGCCACCCTGGGCGGTGGAGCACGTCAGGCCCTGGGACGGATTTACCCTTATCTTCCGGGCGACGATCGGGCGCGCGTCAGCGACATGCTGCGCAGGGACTTTAACTCGTGGACGCCATCCGTCCGGCAGGACAGGGCGCTCAAACTCGCCGTGAACTGGTGGGCGCTTGGAAATGCGGCCCTGATTTATGATTTCGACGCCGACGGAGGCTGGAAAAATTCCGTGTTCCGCAGCCTGATTGAAGAACTGCAGTCGGGCGCGTACCAGAACCTGGAAGCATTCGCCGCAGTCTATGACGGTCTGGACCTTCAATGGAAGCAGAACGTGCGCAGCGTACTTTTTGCACTGGCCCGAAAAAAAGAACCGGGCGCATATGAGACTCTGGGCAGGCTTGCCCGCTACATGGGCGAGCGGGAACGGAACGATTTTTACGAGCTGGCCATCAGCGCGCTGCGCCAGGACACGCCGCAGGCTGCGGCCGGCCTGTCGCATGCGTTCCCTTATCTTGCGATCGACCAGCGGCTCGAAACTTTCGCTGCTCTTAAAAGCATCGTCGAACGAAACAGCGGTAAATTTTCGCACCGCCGGTTTTTGACGGCCCTGAGCGCAATCTACGGCCGCACGGCCATCCGTTTTTGGGCAAGGGCCATGTCATCGGCGGACCTGCCGGCGGTATTAGGCATGTTTGACATGACTGAAACCGAATTCCTGCGGCCTTTCCAGGACAACGCGGCCACAGCCGCTATCGTCGCGGAGAAAAACGGCCAACTAAAAGGCGTTCTGGTTTACCAGAAAAGCGAAGATAAAAACAATATTGTGCTTGTGGGTATTGGGGGCGAAGATGCGGCGCAGGAAGGCCTGATTCAGGCTCTTGCGGTGGAATGGGGGAGCCTGCAGAAGGCCTTGATTTTTTACGCAACCGCAAATGACACCAGGCTTCAGCGTGATTACCATGACCGGCTTGGTTTTAAGGCGCTAAAGACTGTTTCTGATTTCCGGTATTCCGGCGGCTACCGGCACGCGAAAGGCTCGGAAGTTCTCCTGATGATCCGACGTCTGGACGAACCCGCCGTCAAGCGCTCCGAGATCCGCTCGCTTACCCTGGACCAGGTCTATCCCGTGTTTTCAAAATTTATCGAGACGTTCCGCAAAGCAGAGATCCCGGGTGATGTGCGCAAAGCAATAGAAGACCACATCCTTGCGGGGCGCAGCCTGAAAGACGACCTTCCGGCGCAGCGCGCCTATGTGAGAAAAATGATGGAGGTTCTGAAGCGGGTTCCGGGTTTAAAAGAAGTCTATGAACGCGAAAACGGCACTGGAACAGGCGAGCGTTATTCCCTCCAGCAGCACACGGAAATGGTGATGCTGCAGTTCTTGAGGTTCCGTGCAGCCTACTTTAAGAAAGCAGCCGCTGAGTTCGAGTATCCAAGCTGGATGGACACCGGATTCATGCTTTTTGTGCTTGCGCTGCATGATATCGGAAAGGTTTCCGCTGTCGATGATGACGCGCGCGGCCGTCAGTATGAAAACAGCGAGGAAATTCTCGGCGCGTTATTCGCCAAACTTCCTTTCCTGAAGACTGAGCAAGCCCGGACGGCTCAGGCGATCATTAAAGGCGATCCGTT
>CAZMMY010000321.1:0-2849 GCA_964567495.1 uncultured bacterium | reverse complement strand
CGACGCCCTTTCAGGAATTCCGAGGGCTGTGCGGAAACGGCGTCACACGCGGGAAGGCCCGGATAGAGCACCGTGATTTTTTCCTCGGCAATACCCAGTTCGCACAATCCGGCTTCTGTTTTTTTCCAGTGCGCAATAAAATGGGTCGCGGGGGTCAGGAACCCGCCTTTTAAAAACCGGCCCTGCGATGTGTGCCTGAAAAAAGCCGGCAGCATTTTCCTCGGAAAGAAAATTTTGAAAGGGCTGCCTTTAGGGTCGTAAAAATCCTCGTCCAGCAGGTCATGCGCCGTCAGGACAATGGGCACGTCGAGCGTTTTCAGGAAATCGCAGAAAACCCCGGCCAGCGCGGGCGTGCGCCAGTAGCCGCAGAACTGCGGATGATACTGGACATGCACGAGGTCGGCTTCCGCCCGCAGCTTTAGAGCGAGAGGCTTCCATTCGTTGAGCCGGCCGCCCCCGGGAAAGGCCTCGTACCGCAGATCAACCAGCTTTGAAAGCGGTTTGTTCAAGTCGAGAGTATACGAAGCGATCCCGCACTTTGCTTCTTTGGAGCTGAGCATCACAACCCTCATTTTGTCGCCCCCATGCCCCGGAGGACTTCCCGGATTTTATCCTCCCAGACCGGAAGCGAAAACTCCCTGATCGCAATTTCGCGCGCCAGCGAACCCAGCCTGCGGCAAAAAGCGCGGTCTCTGAGCAGGTCGATTCTATTTTCCGTTTCCCGAACCATGTTTTCCTTTTCCTGATGGAGTCTGGGCACGAGCAAAGGTTCGAGATCCGTACCGCGATAAGCCGGCGCTGCCGCCCCCACAGGTGTGGTTATGACAGGAGTCCCGCAGGCGAGACTTTCGACGAAGGAATAACCAAAGCTCTCGTAACGCGAAAGCTGGATACAGAAGTCCGCCGCAGAATAAAGGCCGGGCAGGTCGTCGTATGAAGCTCCTTTCACGGAAGTCAGATTTTTCACGCCGTCCATTTTCTCGATCACGTCCGCGCAGACCAGCCAATGGATATCACCGCGCTTTTTCATAACCGCGGTCAAAACATCCAGGCCTTTCTGGTTCCACGCCCAGCGGCCGATGTATGCGCCGACGGGCAGTTCTGTATCGATCCCCCATTTTTTTCGCAGCTCCCCCTGGCCGGGACGCGGGCTGAAGTGCTGCGTGTCAACCGCGCTGGGCACAGCAATACTTTCCGCGCCGTAATCTTTTCTGAGCTCCCCGGAGACCTGTTCGGACATGGCCACCGTGGTTTTACCCTTCCTGCTGAGCGCGTCAAATACCACGGCCATTTTATTCATAAGCGCTATTTTCCAGCTTGCCCCCATGTCGAAAGAACCCGTGCAGGACTTGACCGAACCGAAACAGTAAGTCAGCACCTTGGGCCCGCGCAAATGGCCGCCGGTATAGCCGGTTGTTACAATCAAGTCGTAATTATCATGCAGCTCACGGGCCGGACAGCCCGTAAAAAAAAACTGCACGAACGGATAGGCAAACCCGGGCAGCCAGGCCGGGTTTTTCTGCATAGACGGCTCGAAAATGTCGACAGCGAACCCATCCCTGCGCAAAAGAGCGACCAGATAATTGTGGCTGCGCTCAACGCCGCCCACCACCTCCAGCGGCCCATGAGTAATCAGCGCCGCTTTTTTCATGCGGGCCTCGCAAAGACCAGGAGAGTCTTGCCTTCCGCGCGGCCGGCTTTGAGGAACGGATAAAAAACCGCGGAGAGCGAAAACACCGTCCAGCGAATGACAAAATTCTTCGCCTTGACGAGACAGTCACGCAGACTCGTGCGGTCTTCCCTGCCCGGCTCCGCAGCCGGCGCCTGAGATTTCAGCCTGGAAGCTATTCCGAACGAGAAATTTTTCAGCACCCGCGCCCAGACCACGTCCTGGAAGCCGCTGACGACCTGGGCAAACGTTTCGACCGGCTCGCGATAAATTTCGATGACCTGAAGGCCCGCGCGTTCCAGCGCCGCGCAGAGAGCATGCTCGTTCCAGCGTGTCAGATGGTGCGGCGGCCGGTCCCAGGTTTCACGGCCGAAGCGGAGTGCCCAGCGCCCGGGATTCGGCACGGCAAGCGCGAGCACGCCGTCTTCCTTCATGCAGGCCTTAATGCCGCGGAGAAATTCAAGGGGGTCGGCCATGTGCTCCAGGATATGAAACGCGCAGATGACGTCGAACGCCGCTCCGGGGCTTGACGCCAGAAAATCCGCGAGCGTCATCTCGTACACGTTCGCGACGCGG
The DNA here is from genome assembly GCA_964567495.1 of uncultured bacterium. Taxonomy (GTDB): domain Bacteria; phylum Omnitrophota; class Omnitrophia; order Omnitrophales; family Aquincolibacteriaceae; genus CAYLPP01. The sequence goes on along the minus strand of CAZMMY010000321.1, from coordinate 604 downwards.
CGCTGGCTGCGTGCGGTCCGTACGGCGGCCGGGTTGAAATCCAGGCCTGCGACACGGAAGCGGGTATGCACAGATTCGAGAAACCTGCCGTCTCCGCAGCCGAGGTCGAGCAGACTGCCCGTGATGCCCCGTTTATTCAGATAATCGGGGACACTTTTGAATTCCCATTTATCGTTATATTCGGTCACGTTTTCGTAATACTCTGCGTCGCCCGCGCTCATAGGGTCGCTGAATACCAGGCCGCAGCCGCCGCAGGCGAGAACGGCGAAGGAACCCGAGCGTTCCTTCAGTTTATGTTCCTGGGAAGCGCAAACGGGGCAGTTCATCGCTTGCCCTCCTGACGGAAAACAACAGCCTGGATCTCTGCGATTTTTTCTGTCAGCAGCGGGACGCTCAAAAAGACTTTGTCCAAAAATCCGGCGGCGGAAAAAGGCAGCCAGCGGATAAAATAACGCATGCCGAGCCGGCCTGTAAGCCAGGGCGTCGCAAGAAACACATGCCCCTCAGGGACGAGCCCCGCGCGCTTTCCTTCCCGGATGAGTTCTTCTTTCGTCATAAGGAATAAATGCCCTTCCGCGTCCGGCTGATGCGGCCGCGCCTTGAG
>CAZMMY010000320.1:0-2860 GCA_964567495.1 uncultured bacterium | reverse complement strand
AATTACATTGAATGGAAATTCAGGAAGGGAATCGAGAAAGTTTATCGCGGTCTGCTAAGGACGAAAACGCTGAGGACTAATCGATTTTGACCACGTCGATCACGCGGTCATGATAAAAACGCACTACGAAGGTGCCTTCATTGCGGTCGTATTTCTGCTTGATGTTCTCGGATACGTAGGACACGTAGTTCTTGTAATAAACGAAATACCAGTTTTCCGCGGTATCGCGCTCGACGACCTCGACGTTCTGGGGCTGTCCAAGAATGGTCAGCACTTCATTGGCATCGCGCCCTTTCATGGGGAACTTTGAGTTGGCGGCAAGCGACCTGTTTTCGAGCTGGTCTCGCCCGAGCTGGGCGCCGCCCATAAGGTAAGTGTACGGCTTGTGCTGAAGAGGCTGGGGAAAATTCCAGCCGGTGCATCCGGCCATGCTCGCGAGAACGATCAGAAGGAGGATCGATTTTGTTTTCATGTCTTAATTCTATATCGGCGCGGCCCAGCCAAGGCTTGAGAAAGCCCTCTTAAGCCCCTATAATGACTCAATGAGTAAGCCCAACCGGCTGGCTTCCGAGAAAAGCCCCTACCTTTTGCAGCATGCCCACAACCCGGTGGACTGGTTTCCCTGGGGTGATGAGGCCTTCGCCAAGGCGCGGGGGGAAGACAAAATGATCTTCCTTTCCATCGGCTATTCCACCTGCCACTGGTGCCATGTCATGGAGCGGGAGTCTTTCGAGAACCCCGAAGTCGCTGCCCTTTTGAATGACCTTTTTGTACCCGTCAAAGTTGACCGTGAGGAGCGGCCCGACATTGACCACCTTTATATGGGAGCGGTCCAGGCCATGACCGGCTCCGGCGGCTGGCCCCTTAGCGTGTTTCTGACTCCCGAAGGCAAGCCGGTCACGGGCGGCACTTATTTTCCGCCTGAAGACAAATGGGGAAGGCCCGGCATGAAAACCATCCTTCCGCGAGTCGCCCAGACCTGGAAGGAAAAGAAAGAAGAAATGGGGCGGGCTGGCGAGGAGCTGCTCGGACTTTTGAAAGACAGGCCTCAGCAGGGCGAGGCCGCTGCGGTCTCCGAAATCACAGCCAAGGCTTTTTACCAGTTTGTGAATAATTTCGACCCTGAGCACGGCGGCTTCGGTAGTGCGCCCAAGTTTCCCCGGAGCCACGAGATTTCATTTCTTCTCCGCTATCATTACCGCCATAAAGACCCGGATTCCCTGCGTATGGTCCGCCGGACGCTGGACAAGATGGCGGGGGGCGGCATCTACGACCATCTGGGCGGGGGCTTTGCGCGTTACTCCACCGATGCGGAATGGCTGGTACCGCATTTCGAGAAAATGATGTATGACCAGGCCATGATTTCGCGCACTTACCTTGAAGCTTACCAGGCCGCGGGCGAGGCCGCGTATGCCGAGGTCGCCCGCGATATTTTCCGCTACGTCCTTCGTGATATGACGGGGCCCGAAGGCGGGTTTTATTCCGCCGAAGACGCGGACAGTGAAGGCGAGGAGGGAAAGTTCTATGTCTGGCGGCCGGAGGAAATCACGCAGATCGTCGGCCCTCAGCAGGCGGCGCTGTTCAACGATTTTTACGGGATCACGGACGAAGGGAACTTCGAACACGCGGCTTCGATCCCTCATGTGTCCCGTTCGCTGGCCGAATTCTGCAAGGAGAGAAATTTAAAAGAGGAAGCGGTAAAGCCCGTGCTGGCGCTGATCCGTGAAAAGCTTTTCGAGGCGAGGAAGAAACGGGTGCCTCCCGGTAAAGACGATAAAATCCTGACTTCCTGGAATGCTATGATGATTTCTTCCCTGTGCCTGGGCGCTCAGGCGCTGGGTGATAAAAAATACGCCGATGCCGCGGCGCGCGCCGCGATGTTCATCCTGACGTCGCTGCAGAATGACGGACGTCTCCTGAGAAGCTATCGAGAAGGCAAGGCCGGGATTCCCGCCTTTCAGGAAGACTATGCCGAGTTTTCGGCGGCTCTTCTCGATCTCTACCAAACGACATTCGAACTGAAATGGCTCGAGGAGTCCGTCCGACTGGCCGAAGAAATGGTCCGGCTTTTCTGGGACGGCGAAAACGGCGGCTTTTTTTACGCGGCCGAGGGGAACGGGCTGCTGGTCCGCACCAAGGAATACTATGACGGCGCCACGCCGTCGGGAAACTCTACGGCCGTTCTATTACTTTTAAAGCTGGCACGAATGACGGGCAAAAAACTTTTTGAGGAAACTGCGGCGAAGCTGGCGGAAGTCCGGCGCCCCGCGCTGTCCGCTCACCCGGCCGCCTATACGCACTTTCTGGCCGCGCTTGATTTTGCGGAGGCCGAGGCGCAGGAGGCTGTTTTCGCCGGGGGGGAGATCGAAGGGCTTTACCGCGCTGTGGCTTCAAAATATCATCCCGCCAGGCTCATGCTGCGCAAGCCCGCTGCGGGATCCGCGGAATTCGAAACCTTTTACCGTCTTGTTCCTTTCGGGATTTTTGAGAAAATGGGGGACGCGGCTCCCGCAGTCTACATCTGCGAGAATTATTCATGCCGCAAGCCCGTGACACGGGCCGAGGATTTATAAAAAATATGAAAGATAAAAAGATTGATGTTGTCGTTATCGGCGCGGGTATGGCCGGGCTGGGCGCGGCTTCCGCGCTGGCCGATTCAGGAAAAAAAGTCCTCGTACTGAACATGGAAAATAAAGGATCGTCTTCTCCCGCAGCCGGCGGCATTCTCGACCCTCTTCTGGAAATGACGGCGGATTCACCGTTTCTTCCTTTCTGCCTTCGCGCGTTCAAGGGCTGGCAGGGAGAACTAAAGCGCCTTGAGAAAAAAAGCGGGCTGGCCGTCGGTTATCGCCGCTGCGGC
>CAZMMY010000319.1:0-2878 GCA_964567495.1 uncultured bacterium | reverse complement strand
TGGGGAACCCATTTCTGGTTGGCGATGGTCGCGCCCCACCAGTTCGCACGTTTGTAGCCCACGTAAGTTTCCCCGCTCATGACTCCGCAGCTGCGCGAGCTGTAACCGCGGCTCTGTTTCTCGATCATTCTTGCAGGCAGCGTAGCGCCGGGGTTGAGTTCCGCCAGCAGCTTGCGCAGCCGGGTCTCCGTCTTGCGGGTATTTTCTTCGCCGATCAGCGTGGCGGCGATACGCCCGTCGGGATTGACCAGAACTTTGGTCGGCCAGGCCTTGACGCCGTATGCGTCCCAGAATTTGAAATCGTTGTCCATGTAAACGGGCTCTTTGATGCCGAACCGTTTGACCGCATTATCGACATGCTGCCGCTGGGCCGCGAACTGGAATTCGGGCGAGTGGATCCAGAGCAGCTGGAAACCGTACGGCTCATAGGCCTCATGAAGTTTTTTGAGGATCTCGACTTCGCGGATGCAGTTAATCGAGGTGTAATCCCAGAAATAAATCAGGGTGACTTTGTTTTTGAGGTCCTTTTCCCGGAGAGGGGCCGAGTTGATCCACTGGCCGGTTTTGGGAAACTTGTAGGCCTTGACCAGCTTCGATTCTTTCTTTTTGGAGAAAAAGCCAGAGGACTTCTGTTCCTTGACGCTTGCCCATCCCTGAGAGATCGAAAAAGCAAGTACCAGGACGGTCAGACCGATCCAAAATCTCTTACGGCTTATCTTGAACATTTCGTCCTGCCAGTCTTGAAAACAGGTTGAAGGACCTTTTTTTAAAGCTATTTAAAAGGTGCCTTATCAAACCGGGTTTTTCAAGGGGCAGGAAGGCCAAATAAGCCGAGGGCACAACCACCAGGGTAAGAAGGGTCGAAACCAGGACCCCGCCTATCACCGCTATGGCCATAGGGATACGCGTTTCAGCCCCAGGGCCCATGGCCAGGGCCGGGGGGACTGCCGCTGCGATGGTCGAAACCGAGGTCATGATAATAGGCCTCAGGCGGATCGGGCAGGCGGTTTTAATGGCTTCGAGAGGGGCCATCCCCTTCTCGCGCAGCTGGTTCGTGAATTCGACGAGCAGGATGGAGTTCTTTTTCACGATACCGAGCAGCAGAAGCAGGCCGATGAAGCTGAAAATATTCAGCGACTTACCCGTCATCCACAGCCCGATGAAAGCCCCGGAAACACTGAACGGCAGCGCCAGAAGCACGGTGAACGGATGGACGACGTGGTTAAACTGCGAGGCCAGCACCATGTATGAAACCACAATACCCAGGACCAGCGCAAACATCAGACTCTGGAACGACTCCTTGAACGTTTCGCTGGTGCCGCTGAAAACCGCGCGATAACCGGATGGGAGCACGTTTTCTGCAATTTTCTGCGCAGTCTGGATCGCATCGGCCTGCGACTGGCCGTGGCCCACGTTGGCGAAAAGGCCGATGGCGCGCTCACGGCCGCGGCGCGTAATCGTCAGCAGGCTTTCCTGCTGCTTCAGGACCACAACATCCGAAAGCTTGACCCTTTCATTGCGGTTGTTCCAGACATACAGATTTTCGATGTCCTCCGTTTTGGAGCGCTGTTCGGGGATGGCCTGCACCCGCACGTCATAGCGGCGGCCGCCCTTGGTGTATTTGGCGACACGTTCGCCGCCGATCATGGCATTAATGCTGCGCGCGATGTCTCCCACGCTGACGCCGCGCTCAAACGCCTTGTCGCGGTCGGGATAAATGCGGACTTCCGGCATTCCCCTTTCATAATCCGAATCCACGTCCGCAAACTGCGGGCTTTTCTTCATCTCTTCCTCGATTTTCAGGGAAAGCTCCGCCAGCTTGTCCCAGTCGGGACCGCGAATCGTGAATTCGATCGGGAATCCGCGCTGCGCCGAAAAGCCGCGCATCGAAAGGTCCTGAATTACGGCTTTGATATCGGGAATTTTGTTGAATTCCTGCCTGAAATAATTGATGACATCATCCTGCGTGGGCCTGCGGCCGAGAGTTTTATCTTTGGGCCGGTGCTTGGGCTCTTTCAGGGTCACAAAAAGGTTGCCCGCATTGACTTCGCCCCCGCTGAAACCGCCGATGGCCGAAAAATAACGCTCCACGGCGGGGTGTTTCATCACGATGGACTCCGCTTCCACGAATTTGGCGCTGGTATAGTCCATCGAGGAGCCGACAGGCGTCTTAAGACGCGCCAGGAACATGCTCTGGTCCTGAGCCGGAACAAACTCCTTCTTGATGAACGGAAGAGTAAACAGCGAAAGCAGGAAGAACGCGGTCGCAAAAAACAGGGTCTTCTTTTTGTGCTTCACAGTCCAGGCGAGCGAACGGGCGTACCAGTTCTCGGACTTAGTCATTACGGCTTCGTACCATTTTCCGATTTTGTCTTTCCGTTCCCCGACCTCCAGAAATTGGGCGCAGCGCATGGGCGCGAGCGTCAGCGCCTCAAGCAGCGAGAACATGACAGCGGATGAAATCGTAATGCCGAACTGGAAGAAGAACTTGCCGATAATGCCTTTCATATAAGCCACAGGCAGGAAAATCGCGACGATCGCGATGGTCGCGGCCAGCGCGGCGAAAGAGATTTCCTTCGAGCCTTCGAGCGCCGCCTTGACCTGCTCCTCACCCTTTTCACGGTGACGCACGATATTTTCAAGCACCATAATAGCGTCGTCGACGACAATGCCGATGGACAGCGACAGCCCGAGCAGAGTAAACGTGTTCAGCGTAAAATTGCAGAATTTCAGCACGATAAAAGTGCCGAGGATCGAAGTCGGGATCGAAAACAGGATGTTCATGGTGCTGCTCCAGGACCCGAGAAAGAACCAGCAGACCACCGAAGTCAGGATAGCGGAAAGAACCAGCGTGAAAATCAGCTCGTCTACGGCTTCT
>CAZMMY010000318.1:1149-2882 GCA_964567495.1 uncultured bacterium | reverse complement strand
GTGCTCGACGTTTCCCAGGCGGGTCCCGAGGCGACCGTCACGCTGGAACTGGTCGAAGGGGTCCGCCGCTATCGCTGTACGCTCTCTCTGAAGACCGGCGAAGCGACGCTTTCTCATAACGATGAACTCAGTCAGTTGGATCGACCCGTGGTGCTGGGGACAGCGAAGACCAACTGGATCGGCAACGGTCGGCACACGTTCCGCTTTGCCAATGTGGATGATTCTGAAAAATGGAAAGTCCGGCTCCGCGAGGACTTCGGCATCGATTACGTCATCCGCTCCTGGTACGACATGAACCACAATTTCTTCCAGGCTCTGAAGGTCGAAAAATCCGTCATGACGATCCTGCTGGCGCTTATCATCACAGTCGCCGCGTTCAACATTATTTCCACGCTGACCATGGTGGTCATGGAAAAGACCAAGGACATCGGCATCCTCCGCGCGATCGGCGCCACGCGCGCGGCTGTCCGCAAGATTTTCCTGGTTGAGGGTTTCAGCATCGGCTTCCTGGGTGTGATCACGGGCACCGTTCTCGGCCTGCTCATGGCGTTCAATCTGAACCCGATTTCTGACTTTATCAAGAACACAACGGGACTGGAAGTTTTCCCGAGCGATATTTACTTTTTCGATAAGATTCCGGCGGAAGTCCACACCCAGGACGTGGTGATTGTGGTCGTGTTCGCGCTGATCGCCTCTATCATGGCAGGCGTTTATCCCGCGCATCGCGCGGCATCGCTCAACCCGGTGGAGGCCCTCCGCTATGAGTAAACCTGTCGAAACCACGCTGCTTGCGGCCTACGACCTGAACAAGGAATATGATATCCCCACGGGCCGCCTGCCTATCCTGCAGGGCCTGAGTTTTAACATCAACAAGGGTGAGATGGCTTTCATCCTGGGCCGTTCAGGTTCCGGAAAGTCGACTTTTCTCCAGATACTCGGCGGGCTGGACCAGCCGACTTCCGGCAAAATTATTTTCGAAGGCGAAGAGCTGACGGCCATGAGCGAGAAGAACCTGGCCAGAGTCAGGAACCGCCGGCTCGGTTTTGTGTTTCAGTTCTACCATCTGCTGCCGGAGCTGACGCTTTATGAGAATGTGCTGCTGCCGTCGATGATCGCGGGCAAACGCGACGACAAATGGGCTAAGGAACTTTTGAAGAAGGCCAAGCTGCTTAGCCGCGCAGACCACTATCCGTCCGAGCTTTCGGGCGGCGAGCAGCAGCGCGCCGCCATCGCGCGCGCGCTGGTCAACCGGCCCTCGCTTGTGCTTTGCGACGAGCCGACCGGTAACCTGGACCGTGAAACCGCCGAAAGCGTTCTCGCGCTCATGAACGAACTCAACCGGCGCGACGGGCAGTCGTTCATCGTTGTGACGCACGACGAAGCCCTTGCCTGGCGCTATCCGAATGTATTACGCCTCGTAGACGGCGTGCTGGTGCGTGAAGATAATGCGCCTGGCCGTGTAGATCAGCCCCGGTAATTCTCATTAATTTTAAATTCTTTTATAGATAAAGGACTCTCCGATGGAAAATCAGATTTATCTCGACGGGAAATGGTATCCCAAAAGCGAAGCTAAAATTTCGGTCTTCGACCACGGCCTGCTTTACGGCGACGGCGTTTTTGAGGGCATCCGCTCCTATGGGGGCGTCATCTTTAAACTTAACGAGCACCTGAAGCGTCTGTGGGAAAGCGCGCACACGCTTATGCTCACGATTCCTGTGACCGTGAAGGAAATG
>CAZMMY010000318.1:0-1139 GCA_964567495.1 uncultured bacterium | reverse complement strand
TGCGCCGAAACCCTCTTGTCACTCATCACATGCTTCATCAACTTCAGTGCCAACCAGGGTGTGACCGTGAAGGAAATGGAGCGGGCGATTGTCGAGACCCTTCAGCGCAATAACCTCAAAGACGCGTACATCCGTGTCGTGGTCACACGCGGCGTGGGCGACCTTGGTCTGGATCCGGCCAAGTGCAAAAAGGCCACGGTCTTTATTATTACGGACAAAATCTCGCTGTATCCCGAAGAGCTCTACAAGAAAGGCCTGGACATTATCACCGTCCCGACTGTCCGAAACTTGAACGAAGCGGTCAATCCGTCAATCAAGAGCCTCAACTACCTGAACAACATCCTGGCGAAAATCGAAGCCAAGAACTCCGGCTGCATCGAGGCGCTCATGCTGAACGCGCAGGGCTATGTCGCGGAATGCACCGGCGACAATGTGTTCATGGTGAAGGAAGAGAACGGCGCCACTTCGCTGCTGACGCCGCCGACTTATCTGGGCGCGCTCAAGGGCATCACCCGCCAGGCTATTATCGAAATCGCGCAGGGCAAAAGGCTGAACGTGGAAGAGCGGGTCATGACCCGCCACGACCTCTTCAACGCCGACGAGGTCTTTCTGACCGGCACTGCGGCTGAAGTCATCCCTGTGGTCAAGATCGACGGCCGCGTCATCGGCACGGGCAAGCCCGGCAAAGTGACCCAGGGCCTGCTCAGCGAGTTCCACAAGCTGACCCGCCGCGACGGTGTCCGCTACGGCCTCAAAAAGGGCTGACCCCCGCAAATCCCCATGAAACCGAGCGCGCCCGGGGTGTCTTTAAAATGTTAGGTTTGTGATATAATGAAAGCCCTATGATCTGCAATATTTGCGGTGCCCAGGAAGCGACGATTCATCTGACTGAGATTGTGAATAATCAGATGATGGAAATTCATCTTTGCGACGCATGCGCGCAGGAGAAGGGCACGGACTTCAAGACCCATTTTGCGCTGGGGGACCTTATCTCCGGCCTGACAGAACTCGCCGAAGTCTCTTCGCCCAAGGGAAAGCTTACGGCCAAGTGCCCTAACTGCGGCCTGACCTATGACGAATTCGGCAAGGCCGGCCGTCTCGGCTGCGCGGAATGCTACAACGCTTTTGCCAAGCTTCTT
>CAZMMY010000317.1:0-2915 GCA_964567495.1 uncultured bacterium | reverse complement strand
CCGGCATCGAGCCCGATTTCGCGCTCGTGAAGTTCAAGAAGCTCGCCGGCGGCGGTTATTTCAAAATCATCAACCAGTCCGTGCCTGTCGCGCTTGAACGCCTGGGTTACGCCAAGGGCGAAATCCAGGACATCATCGAATACGTCCAGGGGACTTCCAGGCTGGAGGGCACTCCCTGGATCAATCCCGAGACCCTCAAGGCCAAGGGGCTGAAAGATGAAGAGCTGAAGAAAGTCGAAGCTTTACTCGCCGGCGCTTTCGACCTGACTTTCGCTTTCACGAAGTGGACGTTCGGCGAAGAAACCCTGAAGCGCCTGGGCTTCAAGCCGGAAGAATATAACAAGCCGTCCTTCAATCTGCTGGCTGCCCTTGGTTTCTCCAAGGCGGAGATCGAAGAAGCTAACGGCGTGATCTGCGGTACCATGACCATCGAAGGCGCGCCTCACCTCAAGGCCGAGCACCTGCCGATTTTTGACTGTGCGAACAAGTGCGGCAAGAGCGGCCAGCGTTTCCTCCGGCCTATGTCGCATGTCCGCATGATGGCCGCCGCCCAGCCCTTCATTTCGGGCGCGATCTCCAAGACCGTCAATCTTCCGAACGAAGTCACGGTCGAGGAAATCAAGGATATCTATGTCGAATCCTGGAAGGCCGGCCTCAAGGCCGTGGCTCTTTACCGCGACGGCTCCAAGATGTCCCAGCCGCTGAACGCCAAGAAGGACGACGACAAAGACCAGGATGAGAAGCCTGCCGCCAAAGAAGCCGCTCCGGCTCCCGCGGCTGCCCAGCCCAAGCGCAAGAAGCTTCCGAAGAAGCGCGCGGGCATCACGGTCGAAGCCCGGATCGGCGGACAGAAACTTTATCTCCGCACCGGCGAGTATGATGACGGCAACCTTGGCGAAATCTTCGTCGATGTGGCCAAAGAGGGTACGACGCTCCGCTCTATCATCAACTGCTTCGCCATGTCGGTCTCCATGGGCCTTCAGTACGGTGTTCCTCTTGAAGAGTACGTCAGCCTCTTCACCGGTACCCGTTTCGAGCCCCAGGGTTCCGTCGACCACCCGAATATCAAGAACGCCACTTCCATCGTGGATTTCATCTTCCGCCTGCTCGGCATGGAATATCTGGGCCGTACCGATTTCATCCAGGTTCCGCCCGATCCGTCGCAGCTCGAGATATCGAAGAAGAACGCGGCCAAGATGCCCACGATCGCGCTGACCATGCCGCCGGCTGAAACGCTTCCCGGCGCTGCACAGCCTAAGCCTAAAAACGGCAATGGTAATGGCCATGGAAGCTCAGACATCAAGCTGATGCGTGCCAATGCTTCTAATCTCGTCGAGCCTGCGGCCGGCACCACAGCCGCAAACGAGCACCTGTCGCAGATGATGGGCGACGCGCCGCTCTGCTCCGGCTGCGGTCACGTGACGGTTCGCAGCGGTTCCTGCTACAAGTGCCTGAACTGCGGCAACAGCATGGGCTGTTCTTAACAGAAGACAGACGTCAGGTAACAGAAGACAGAGAAGGCATTTCTGAGGTCTGTAATCTGTGTTCTGATTTCTGAAAAGTTGTAGGAGAGAGGGGGGAGGTCCTTTGCGGCCTCCTCCCTCTTTTTTTGTCCCTCTTTCTTTCGTCCCTTCTACCCGATATTATTAAGTACGTATGACTGATTCCAAGCTTCCCAAGATGGAAAACCCTTTTGCCAGAAGCAGCCGCAGCGCGGTCCAGCAGCGCATCGACCTGCCGCACCTGCTGATCTGCATGCTGATTACCGGCCTGGCCGTATTCCTGCTTTCAACAGGCAGGCTTGACCGTTTCGAGAATCTGGTGCTGGACGCTTTTCTTAAAAACCGCCCGCCTGCGGCGGGAGAAAGCAGCGTTCTGCTCATCGAGATCGACCGCGAAAGCCTGCAGGCCATCGGCCCATGGCCATGGCCATGGCGCTATTACGCGGAAATGATCGACATTCTAAAGAAGCACCAGGCCCGCGCCGCAATTTTCGATTTCCCGCTGAAGTCGCCAAGTTTTGAAGAAGACAAGGCCCTGCTCTCAAAAGCTCTGGCTGACGCGGAAAATGTTTACCTTCCCGTTTCTCTCGAATCCAAGACCAACAAAAAATTCTGGATCCATTCGCTTCCCGTCGACCTTGAGCCGGCAGGGGAACGCACGGTCTGGGCGCACCCGCCGCTTGAAATTGAGGCGCGCGCAGACGGCACCGGGCACACCAACCTTGAGCCGGATTCCGACGGTGTGACCCGGCGGGTCAAAGCCGTGCTGTCTTACGGGCAGGAGAGCCATCCTTATCTGGCGCTTGCCGCCGCCTGGCAGATCAAGCACAACGGCGCCCGCCTCCCCCAGAACGCCGAGCTGGAAATGCCGCTTGATGAAGCCGGCCGTCTGATGGTCAACTGGTACGGAAAATGGAAGGAGTCGTTTCAGAGGATTTCTTTTTCCGACGTGGTCCGCAGCTCGCAGGCCTCCGAAAAAGGCCTTCGCCCCATGACGAACCTCGACAGCCTGAAAGGCAAGATCTGCCTGATCGGCCTTACGTCCTCCGAATTTTCAAACACCTATCTGACGCCGCTTGAGCCCGGCGTTCCGTCTGTGGCGATCCAGGCCAACGTACTCAGCAGTGTCTCGCAGGGCCGCTATCTGACGCCCGCATCTTTCACGCTGAATGCTTTTTATCTCTGTATTGTCGGTTTTCTGGCGTCGCTGGCCTTCACGCTGCTGCGCAATGTCAGCGCTTTCCTGCTGGGGCTTGGCCTGGGTGTGCTCTGGCTGGCGCTTTCTTACGGAGTGTTCTGGTATCAGTCGATATGGGTCTACTCGCTCCAGCCCGTCCTGCTTACACTCGTTCTTTTTATTTTTTCAGCCATTTATACGACCTTTGTGGGTTCGCGCGAGCGTTCCAAGCTTTT